>CACZII010000017.1 GCA_902781185.1 Fibrobacter succinogenes | reverse complement strand
GGCAGATCCACGATGGCGTTTTCGGGAGCGGTCACCTGGATTTCGTAGTTGAACATATCACCCACGAACACCTGGGCGTTATCTACGTTGGCCTTGACCGAAACATCAAAGGCAAGGGCCGGCACGGCAAACGCAAATGCAAGAATTAAGGCAAAAAAGCGAGACATACAAACCTCTACACATAAGAATATACAAAAATACGTTCAAAAAAGACCAACCAAAGACAGTCTTTGTTCTTGCTAGATGGCGTGTCGGAGCACGAACAAACGAACAAAATATCTATATTTTCACCCGCGTATGTGCAAACGGCAATCTTGCAACGTTTTTAAGGCATTGATATTGGCAATTCTCTTGCCAATCTATGCAAATGCGCAAGATACAGATTCTACGACGGTGGCACAGCCCGATTCGGCAGCTACCGCTCCGGAAAAGCCCGCTGCAAAAACAGACGCGTCTGGAGTCACAAGCGCCTTCGAGAATACCTTCTCCATTATCACGCTGGTACTCCCCCACAATTCCCTCAGGAATTCCAAGACGCTGCACAACTGGCCCTTCATTGCCTTTTCTGTGCCGGGATGGGCTCTCAATTTCAACATTCAGAAAAATATGGGACCCCTCCTTACCCTGAAGGGGTCTTCTGGAGGGAATCTCGGATTCGAAGGAATCAACCTCCGCGCAGGAGTCAGCTTGGAACTGATTCACCTGCTAGAACTTGGCGTCCAGGGCTTGGGCGGGACAGCCATCAACTATGGCGAGACCGCCACCTTCATGGGCGTTTACGATCCCGAAAAACGGGATTACCGTCAAGACGTGACATTTACCGAATACCTTTACGGCATCAACTACCACGGTGCACTGACCCTCCCCCTACTCGCCTTTTTGCCCAAGTCCGGCTGGACCAAGATTATCTTGAAAGGCACGGCCGAATACACCTATTCCGGCTACACCGGCGCCGAAGACAAACAGGTCTGGAAGGCCGGGGGCCAGGACATGGTTAACGGTTTCAGGTACAAGTACGGCGGCACCCTCATCTACATGCTGCCCTTTGAGCGGGTGCCCATGTTCATGTTCGCTGCCACCGTAAGCGCCTTCAAGCACGCCTACGACTTTGACGACACCTACAAGGATTACAATCCCGGATTCAAGACCGTAAGCCTCACTCCCATGGCATCCGTCAAGATTAGCGAAAAATGGAACGGCATGCTGATGGCCGTCGTTTCAAGGGACCGCGTGTTCGAAAACCGCCGCTACCCCACCACGGAAGAACTGCTGCAAAAGCAGGTCGATAGCGAATGGGACTTGCGGATGGTCATGTTCATCGCCAGCAGGAAGTTCTAGCAATTTCTATCTTTGGCGACAAACTCCAACGCTATAGGAGATGCCCGCTAAGGTTGGCAAGCGACGCCGATCCACGCGGACATGACAACAGGGTATGAATATCGTACTTTGCATTTATCTGATTTTGCTGGCCTTTATTGCCGCCCGAAGTGCGCGGCACGTGAAGGGCATTCCCGACTTTTTCGTGGCGCGCAAGGGAGCTTCGGCTAAAGCTGTTGCAGGGAGCCTTGTGGCGACCATTCTAGGCGGGTCGGCTGTGATTGGAGCCATTGATTCCGGCGCCAGGCTGGGTGGGGCCGCCACCTGGTTCATGCTTGTGGGGGCCCTTGGGCTTTTGGCCCTGATTCCCTTTGCAGGCCGCGCCTACCAACACGGGAAATACGCCCTCCCCGACCTAGTGGAGAATCTTTATGGGAAAGGCCCGCGACTGGTAGCATCCTTGGTGATACCGGTCGCGTGGACCGGCATTGTTGCCGCCCAAATCATTGCGGCGGCGAAACTCCTGATGACATTTACAACCCTCGGCTATACCGCAGCGGCGATTATCGCGGCGGCGGTATTCACGGGATATACCCTTGCGGGGGGCCAGCTTTCTATTCTGCGGACAGACTTTCTGCAGGCCTGCCTGATTATCCTCGGGCTTGTCGTACTGGCAGGATTTGCGCTGTTTGGCGGTGATTCTGCAAATGCGGCGCCGTCGCTTTCCGCAATCCTGCAGGGGGCACCGGCGTTCCCCTTCAACACGAACTTTTCGCCCCTTGACCTGTTCCTGCTGATTCTCACCTACGGCACCACCTACACGGCGGGCCCAGACATATTCAGCCGGGTTTTCTGCGCCAAGGATACGGTTACTGCCAAAAAGTCCATCGCCATGGCGGCCTTGACGCTCATTCCTGTCGCGTTTATCATCGGATTTTTGGCCGTATACGGAGTGAGCCTAGGCGATGCACAAGGAGCCCGCATTACCGCAATCGCAAACCAAGTGCTGCCGCAGCCCTTGATTCCCCTAATTGCCCTTGCGTTACTGAGTGTTGTGCTGAGCAGCGCCGACACCACCCTGTTGAGCAGTTCGGTTATCATATGCAGGCTGATTCGTCTTGGTTCAACTGATAAGGAGATCCCCGCCGGAGTTTACCCCGGACTCCGTTCCGAGGCGGGGATGACAACGAAGGGGGCGGGGATGACACCGCTTACAAAAGCACGCATCGTCATTCTGTTGAACGGAATCGTGGCACTCCTGCTGGCGCTTGTATTTACCGACATCATCGGGACGCTCCTGCTCGCCCTAGCGGTGTATGCAGGCGCATTCACCGTTCCCATTCTGTGGGGGCTTCTCGGGCTGAAGGCAAAACCGAAATTCGTAGCAGCTGCCATCGTGGCCGGCGGAATTCTCGCCCTGGCCGGGAAGCTCTGCCCCGCTTTACCAGGGGCACTGGGGGCCCATACCGGCGACATTCTGATGATTGCTGCTTTTGTGGTAAACGGGGTGATTCTCGCTCTAGGGCGAGAGTGTCAATCAAAGCAGGTATAAAATACATGGATCCCGTCCCCTATCGCCTTCGGCTCCAGGGTCCAGGATGACGTAGGGGCGGGTATGCTTCATGTGAAGTAGAATGGAACGTGCTCGAGGATGACCCCGGGTCAAGCCCGGGACAGGCTCAAGGAAGTGTTCGAGGATGATGTAAAGCCTTAGCGGTTCAGTAACTTCTGGCTCCGTAGTGCAGCCGTGGGGTGCTCCCGATAGAACAATGCAAGCAAGGGCGTGTAGGAAATCTCGCTTGCAGCGAGCTCCCGCATAGCGTCTTTGGACACTTTCTTACCAAGCGATTTAAAAGCCCTACCATCGGCCTCATATTCCTGACCCCAGCAATACCAATGGAAAAACAGCCTGAAGGGAACCGCCGCCAAATGCAAATACAAAACGGCACACCACCAGGGCATCTCGCAGCGCACTAGCAAAAACAGCAGGAACCCTACCGCAAAACAGAGTAGGATTACCTTCAGTAAATTCCGCAAAATCCCGTGCTTCAATTCTCGATGGGCCTTCTCGTGAGCCTCCACAAAGGCACTGGCAGGCACATCCCGCCGACTTTCAGGCAGGGGAACAATGTCGTTCAACAGGGGAATCAGGCGCAACAGTGCAAAAACACCGCCACGTATTTGGGTCGCACGACGTTCACGAATTTCAAGAACTAGCCGCAGGACAAATTCCACAGCCAGCAGCGCAACCAGAATCCCTAAAGCCATTGAAACTATCCAACATTCTTGAGGACAGCGTTCAGCCTCTTGACGGATTCCTCGAAGCGGTTCTTTTCCCACTCGGCAAAGTTCTTGTCTATGGGATGCGCACTTTCATAATCGTCAAAGATTTCCTTGCCGCGTTTTACATCCTTGTCAAGCCCGTGGGCGACAGCATCAAACCATTCTTTTTCCAAAGTACGATAACGTTTGACCAATTCGTCAAAGGTGGCAGGCATATTCACTACACGGGAAACATCACGGTTCAGGTCACCGGGCAACATGCGGCGCAGTTCCCTGGGTGTCTGGGAAGCCAAAGAAGGATCATTTTCCACCAGTACAATCAACTGGTCCAACACGTAGCGTTCCAGATACTCTCCATAAGTCTTTAGGGCCTTCTGCCGAACACGTTCGCGCAAGAAGTTTTCTCCCAGGCCATCGATATGTTCCTTGGTGTACACATCCTGTACCTGGTTTACCTGAAGGCGATTATAGGCATCAAAGACGTAGCGCAAAATTTCGGAATTATACAAGCTAAAGATTGTACTCGGAACCACGCCCTTTCCCCGCTGGGCATACTTATAAATATTGCGATCCAACGCGTAGGCGTTCCGTGCATAGTTCCAACCAGGAGCAATTTCGTTCAGTCGGGCAGGTACCCCCATCAGTTGCGGGTCACCCGGACGTATCAGAGAGAAGGGGAACTTCACCCTTTGCGGAAGAGTTGTCACGCCAGTAGCAATTAGAGTAAAGGGAGATTCCCGATAATTGGCGGGGAACTTCACGTTCACGCCCAGACCAAAGAACATTCCCTGACCCGGCATAATCTCCTGATCCGGCATGCGTCCTGTGTGGTTGCTCCCCACGTTGGCTCCGTAACCCAGATTCCCGCAACCATCGGGCCAGAGGGCCGCGATTAAAAGAGAATGATGATGCATCTGGGTCAAGGGTCCCATATAGGAACTGTTCACTTCACCCTCTTCGATATGGCAGCACGGCGCAATGATAGAAGACTTGACAATAGCCTTGCAGCCCACCTTGGACTTGCTCATCAGCACGGACCGCTGAACCTCGGCTCCCGTATGGACCTTCACGCCCATCTGCAAGTCAGAATTCTCAATGATTACAGAATCGTAGATATGGGAGGACTCTTCCAGGGAACTCAAGATAATGGTGTTGCGAATCTTAGCGGCCCCTTCCACACGGGCATGGGCACCAATCCAGCTGTTGCGCACGATGTTCGTATTAGAAACAACCGCACCCTTGCCCACTACACCAAAGGGAAGGGATATCTCTTCGCGGAAACTCTTTAACTGTTCTTCAAAGGACTGCTGGACATCGGGTTCAGCCTTATGGAAAAGCTGGGCCTCTACCAGGTCCATGGTAATGTCCGGGAAAACGAGGAGTTCGCGGCCACCCATCTCGTTACCTACGGACATAGCAGAGCCAATCATGAAGTTAATCTTGCCACTGGAAACCAAGGTCCCCACGTTATGGACCACGGCACTGCTCCGCACCAGCACATTGCTCAGCATGGATACCTTATAGACCAAGGCATTCTCCACAATACAGTTGTGGACTAGACTGTCGTAAATACCCGTGGGGAACGACACGTCACCGGGCAAAAGAAGCGTGCCATAAAAGGCCGGCAAGCGGACATCGCCCATAAAGACGGAACGCTGCACGCGGGCTGGGTCGAAGTTAGGTTCCACCAGCACACGTTTCCAGTCCTCGCAGCGGTTACCATTCTTTTCAAGAACCGCAACCTCTTCGGCAGTCAAATTGCGCAATTTCGCGACAGACGCCTTAATGGCCCTGAAATTTTCAGCCAGCGAAGACAAATCGCTCGCCTTCAGCACTTTTTTCAACTTCAACAATCTTTGCATACCTTAAAAATAGACTAAATTATGGGCGATGATGAAGGAAACCCTCTTCGAAATTATTCGAAAATGCCGTTTTAATATTTCCATCTATACGGCGGAAATATTCGAAAGACGTTGTCAGGAAGAAATTATCCGTAGCGACGAGGACAAGAGTTCCTTCGTGTACCTGGAATTCGATTTCAAAACCATCAAGGAAATGTTCAAGACAGACGAGCAGAATGAGCTCTTCTGGGAAATATTCCTGGAATCCCTGACCAAGAACAGTCGCGGGAGCGACATCATCGGTTTTTTGGAGAACAATTCTGGACTGGGCATGCTACTGCTAGACTCCAAGATCGAAGGTTGGAACCGAGTCCGGGGCCGTATCGAACAAATCGCCCAAAAACGTGAATTCGGAGCCATCTCCCTGATTCTGCCTAACGCCGTGCGTCCCATCGTCTACCCCGCCTGCATCCAGGATGAAAACGGGACAACGGTTCATATGGGAACTTAAGATGAAAGTCCTGGTTATAGGCTCCGTCTACCCACGATATCCTGAAGACGCCGAAGTTCCTTGGTTACGCACTTCCATAGCCCACCTTAAAAAGGCCGGCGTACAGGTACAGGTCCTGGCTCCAGCCTACAAGGGTCTGAAATCCCACGAAATTGATGGCGTCAAGGTGAACCGTTTCCGCTATGCACCTGCAAGTCTAGAAATGCTCACCCACGAAGAAGGTGCTCCCAGCAAGATGGCAAACAAGCCCTGGCTGCAACTTCTCGCCATCCCCTACATCATCAGCGGTTTTTTCAAGTGCCTTAGCCTCTGCCGCAAGTGGCGGCCCGATATTATCCACGCCCACTGGCCCTTCCCCCACGCCTATATCGCACTGGGGGCCGTCAAGCTTTTCCGTATCCCGCTGGTCCTGAACTTCCACGGGGCAGAGCTCCTGCTTATCCGCAAAAAGAAATGGGTCCGTCCGTTGCTGAAATTCGCTATCGGACAGGCAAGGGCCGTATTCGCCAACTCCAGTTTCACCGCAGGCAAGATCAAGGCGATCCGCGATGTGAAAGTGGAGTGGAGCCCCTACGGAACGACTCTTGAGACAAAAGATGGGGGAAGCCTCCCCCTCGCTTCTGCCGCAAAGGCGGCATCCGCTACCCCCTCGAGCGGGGGTACTAGAGCCTGCCCTGGACCTGTTCCAGGGCAACGCCCCGACAAGTTCAAGATCCTGTTCGTCGGGAGGCACATCGAGCGCAAGGGCATACGCTACCTCATCGAAGCCGCTAAGCACCTGCCCAAGGACCAGTTCGAAATCCGCATCGTCGGCGTGGGCGACCTGACAGAAGAACTGAAAAAACAGGCAGCCGGCACGACACCGGAATCTGCAGAAATCATTTTCACCGGCAAGCTTTCACCAGAGGCTCTTGCAGACGAGTACCGTACAGCCAACGTCTTCACGCTCCCCGCCATCGTAGACAGCAAGGGCGATACCGAAGGCCTGGGCGTGGTGCTCATCGAAGCCATGGAGCTTGGGCTCCCTGTGGTCGCAAGCAACGTCGGTGGGATCCCCGACGTGGTCGTAGATGGCGTCTCGGGCATCCTGGTCCCTGAAAAGGACCCGGAAGCCCTCGCAAGCGCCTTCAAGAAGTTGGCCTCGGACGCCGGACTCGTAAGGGACTTACTCGCCGGCGCCAGAAAACGTATCGACGAATGCTTTAGCTGGGATAAAATCATCCAGCAACAGATCCAGGTCTACAATAGGTGCCTGAAGAAATAGTCTCCTTTTGAGACTAAACTTCTATCGTCACGCGGCTAATCTTATTTTCGTCTTTTTTCACACGGACAATCTTGTCGATTTTCCGTTCCAGCTCGTTCACGTGGCTGATAATTCCTACCAGGCGATTCTCGCCAGCGAGACTCTGCAATGTATTGATGGCAAGCTTCAAGCTTTCGTCATCCAACGAACCGAAACCTTCGTCTACGAACATGGTGTCCAGTTGAATTCCACCCGCAGAACTCTGTACCTCGTCGGCAAGGCCCAAAGCTAGCGAAAGCGACGCCAAGAAACTTTCACCGCCACTGAGGGTCTTGACTTCACGTTGCTTGCCGCTGGAATGGTCCAGTACATTCAAGTCGAGCCCGCTCTGGCTTCTGTTATTGGCAGCCTCCATACGGCGAACCAGTTCGTACTGGCCGTTTGAAAGAATGCGGAACCGGATGTTGGCACGGCTCAGGATGCGGTCAAAATAAGATGCCTGTATGTAGGTTTCGAGCATCACCTTGCCCTGGCCCGAAAGGCCGCCGTTTGCCGTGTCGGAAAGGTTCCTGATCCAGGCCCGCTTTCGGAGCTGCTCGCCGAGCGCACCCACCGTCTTGCCAATTTGCTCCAACAAGCGCTTGTTCTGGGCAAGACGGGCAGAGATATCACTCTGCGAATGCGCCAACGCATTGTGCGCTTCGGCGAGTTGATTCCGGTTCGCCTGCAGTACGGCAAGGTCGTAGTCCGGAGATTCTTTCAGCTGGGATGCAAGCGTCGCCTTGCTAGCCTTCAACTCATTCACCTGTTTTTCACATTCAGTAAATGCCGTCGTCGCTTTCTCCAACTCTCGCTTGGAACTGTCGAGTGCCGCCAGCGTTTCGCGAATCTGTTTTTCGGCTGCTGCCTTGCTTTCAAAGGCAAGCTTTTTCGAAAGTTCTTCTACCGCTGCCGTACACGATTGCATTTCGGCCTTCAAGCCCGAAATCTGTTTTTCAAGATCGGTTGAGGAATTATGCAATTTGTCTAACTCAGAGCGATTTTCTGGAATAGTCTTTTCCAGGAATGTCTTGCGCTTTTCACGTTCCCCTTCCTGAGATATTGCCTGAGTCAATGCCGCCATCTTGTCGCGGTTTTCGACATATTCCACATTGCCGCGTTCCCGGGCATCTTCCAGACTACACTCACCAAAAAGTTCCCGCACCAAGTTTTTCACGGCAACAAGCTTCTCGTCATAAGCCCCCTTCGCCCGGGCTGCAGCGCCATTCTTTTCTGATCGCGTTCTTTCAGAAGCATTCAAATCACCTTTAAGGCCTTCCAATTCCGCCTGACTCGGAGCCTCTACCGACTTACAAGCCTTATGGGGGTGGTTTATAGAACCGCATACCGGACAAGGTTCGTTATCAACCAACGTTTCGGCAATGATTCCAGCCTGTTCGTTCATAAAAGCGCGATTCTTGGCTTCGTAATCGGCCTGCCGATGCAGATATTGCTCATCGGCGAGAAGATATACCTTCTTCGCTTCTTCGTATGCATCACGCAGCGTGGACAATTCCTTCGTATTCTTGCCGACCTTTTGCAAATCATCCTGTCTGGCGGAAAGCTTATCGAGTTGGGCAAGAAGTTCCTGCTTCTTAGCCCCGGCATCACCAAGAGATTTCAATTCTTCTTCAAAATTGGCAATACTCGCCCTGTAATTTTCTACAGCCTTGCCATTAGCCTGCAAACGTGATTCCAGATTCTTGATTTCGTTTTCTTTTCGCAACACTTCTGCGCGATGGGACTCCAACTTGTCATATTCCGGAAGCGAATTTCTAAGCGTTGTAATGCGTTCCTGCAAGCTGTCGCGTTCCGGCTGCTTGCTTTCGGCGGCGCATTTCGCTTCTTTCAGCGGAGCAAGCGTCGGCAGAATTTTTTTAAGATCTTCGTTAGCCTTCTTGAAAGCCTCCCGGGTCTTTTCAACATTCTGCGCACGGCCAAGCTCCTTGTCCATATCAGCAAGGCGTTTCCCACTTTCATCGAGATTGCGCTGCAGCTTTGCAAGAGTTTCGCCATCTTCGGCAATAACAACCTGTATCAAATCACAAACACTCTGCCAATCTGCAACCTGTTTCTGCTCCGCCAGACATTTCGCTTGTTCCAGGTCCTGTATCCTAGCAGATTCTTCGCCGCATTGGATTTGCTTTACCATCGTGCATGCGGCTGATTCGCTATCACTGCAAAGACGGTCCATTTCAGAAGCACGTCTCTTTAATTCATCTTGCAAGGCATTGAACTTGTCCGTCTTGAAAATCTTGCGGAAAATTCTCTTGCGCTCATCGGTAGACGAGAGCAGTACCTTCATGAAATCACCCTGGGCGATCATGGCGATTTTGGTAAACTGGTCCCGATCAATTCCGATAATTTCTTGTACAGCAGCGGCGACATCCTTTTCTTTGCTTATCGGGCGGCTGCTGGGCCCCTGCTTGCCGCTGGCATCAGGATAGTAAAAGGTGACAGACGCCGCCTCTTTTGTGAGGCCCTCACCCCTAGCCTTCGGACGCATGTATTCAGGATTGCGCACAATGCGGTATTCCTTGCCCGCATATACAAAAGTCAAATCCACTTCGGTCTTTGTTTCGGGTTTTGCATTTAGGCAACGAAACAGTTTAGAATCATCGCGACTATCGCCACTGGCGCGGCCGAACAAAGCGTACGTAATCGCATCAAAAATCGTCGTCTTTCCGGCACCGGTATCACCCGAAATCAAATAAAGCCCGTTCGCACCGAGTTTGTACAGATCTATCACGGTTCTGTCGGCATAAGGGCCAAAGGCAGAAATCACAAGCCTAGTCGGTCTCATTTTTCCTCCCAAATGCCTTCAATAATATCCTGCACGAATTCCGTTTCTTCTCCGTTCAATTCGCGCTTGGTCATATCGCAGAAGAACTCGCTAAAAAGTTCCATGGGTGTTTTCTGTTCCACCTTGCCTTCGACCATCGTAATTTTTCGATTGCGGGTCCGTGCGTTATCGTAATCCAGAATCATCAGGTTCGGAAATATCCCGCGCAATTTCAAGGCCGCATCGGGCACGTCGTTTTCGTCGGTGAGTTTCACATAGACATAGTCGTCTAGTTTTTTCCCTTCGGCCATTTGAGCAGAACGAAATTCCGGCGACACCAGTTCCGCATAGGTTCCTCTAATCTCACGCATATCGTGACTCGGCTTCAAGGGAATCTCTCGCACGGCAATATCAGCAAGTCCACCCGCATTAGGCTCACCCAATTCAACAACCGTCAACGATTTCACATGGGCCGTTTCAGACATGGAGTATTTGAGCGGGGTTCCGCTGTAGCGCACACGCGCCATTCCGGCCCCATCAAGCGCCACATTCTGCGGCTTATGAATATGGCCTAAAGCTACATAGTCGAAACCGTCAAAAACAAAGGAATCTACATTGTCAAGGCCGCCCACATTCTCTTCAGAATCGCTTCTTTCGGCTCCCGTCACAAACTGGTGGGCCAAAAGCACATTCCTGCGGCCAGGTGTAAATTTCATCTGGGATATGGCCATGCGCATGGCAGAAGTATAGTCCGTTACCTGGGCACGGTCCTCGTCATTTTCAAGGCTGGCACGCACCGCTGCGGGGCGTACAAAAGGGAGCATCCACAAATCTACCTCGCCCACGTCGTCTTTGAGCGTTACTGGCGTAAATGTACCGGAATATACCGACGACATATAAACACCCTTGTTTTCCATAAGCCGACCACCGAAGGCAATGCGTTCCGCCGAATCGTGGTTTCCGCTCAACACAAACACCCTCGTGCCCGTCTTGGAAAGCTGTACCAGAAAATCATCCAATACGGCAACAGCCTCCGCCGAAGGTACCGACTTATCGTAGACATCACCCGCAATTAGGAGTGCATCCGGTTTCTCGGCAACGACTACCTTCAGGATTTCATTCAAAATGTGGCGCTGATCATCAAGCATGGAGTGTTCACAAACACTCTTGCCGATATGCAGGTCTGCCGTATGAATGAATTTCATTAAAAATCCCCTATTCATCTAAAATATAGCATCGGTATCGTGACAAAAATGTCAAACGGCAAGACTACTGCTTTTTAGCGAATAAGGTGTAAGCGCCTTACTGTTCCTTAAACCGGATAACCCACATGTCGGCGTCAGAGCCGACGCGTACAGGCGGGCCCCAGCAGTCCACACCGGAACTCACAAGCCAGCGCACCCCATCCAGAATACCCTCACCATAGGCGAGACGCCACACCAGTTTAATAACGATGGTTCCCGGAAAAAACTGACCATTGTGGGTATGCCCCGAGAGAGCAAAATCCGGCAGACGTCCTGTATATTCCGGTTCAATCCCTTTCGGTTGATGGTCCATCAAGATCCAAGGCCTCTCAGAATCGCTGGGAGCAAGGGTTGCAAGAGGCACGCGCTCCACCCCGCGACGGCGGGCCACCTGAAAATCCGTACGACCCGTAAAGCAGGCTTGCCCGATGCAAGCGCTAGAATCGTCCAACACCACAAAGCCCACCTTACGCATCCACTCGCCGGGAGCCATGCCAGAACCCTCCTGCATACCTTCGTGATTCCCGTTGATGGCGACGGCGGCAACTTTTGCTTTCGAGGTCAACTTCCGAAACAAGCTGTCATAACCCCTCTCGTCCAGCTGTTCCATCGAAACATCTGCAAGGTCACCCCCAAACAGCAGGTAATCCGGCGCAATAGAATCTACATCAGCAATCATCTGTTCCAGCTTGGCACGCTTGAAAAGCGGATCCACATGGACATCACTGAAAAACACCGCCGTAAAGCTAGACTTACCCGAATCCACCGTCGTTTCTAAGAGTTTGTAATTGCTGTTATGGGGAACGCCATAGGCAAACAGTCCCAAAGTAAGTATAATCGTCGCCGTGAGCAAAATACGGCTCGCAAGCATCAGCGTCTTTGATGGCAATGCTCTACGCACGACAATACGACGCACCCCACGGAACAAATCCCACGGGATATAGAAAAGAAGTGCCTGGCAAAGCCACACCGAAGTAAAAGCCACCATGATGCAGCCCACCAAAGTATGGCGGAAAAACATTCCGAGGAATATGGCAACCAAAATCCCGAGGGCAATCAATTTACCCTTCTTGCCTAGAGCCACAGGACTCACGTTGGCATAAATCAGGACAAGGCCAGCGACTAGGATGAACAGGAAAATGAACATAGATTATCCTAATACGGCCTTCACATCTTCCACAATCTGCTTGGGCGTGAGGCGGTTCCGTTCCATCAACTCATCGTAAGGGACCTTGTCGTAGAATTCCTTCTTAAGACCCTTTACGAGTACACGCATGCTGGTGTTGCCGTAAAAGCGAGCAATCTTTTCACCGAAGCCGCCGTCGATGACCCCGTTTTCCAGCGTCACGACCACCTGATGGTCGGCGAGCAAGCCCATAAGCGTCTCTGCGTCAACGCCTGTTGCAAAACGCGGGTTGATGATTGTGGCGTCGATTCCCTGCTTCGCAAGTTCCGTCGCAGCTTCTTCGGCGAGGGCGTAGTAGCTGCCAAGACCGATTAAGGCGACCTTGCTTCCACGCTTATCAACCTTGAATGTGTTCAGTTTGGAGTAATCCGTGTCAAATTTTACGCTGCGGTGTGCGACCCCGTTCGGAATGCGAATGGCCATGGGATGTGCAGTCTGGTCAATGGCGTAATCCATCATGGCGAGAGCCTCTTCCACACAAGTAGGGCAGAGGTATACCAAGTTCGGGATGTTGCTCATCATCGGAATGTCGAAAATGCATAGGTGCGTAGTATCGTTCATGCCGTCGGCACCCGACATGGTCACGAGAATCGTTGCGGGGTTGTTGTTTGCGCAAAGGTCCTGCGAAAGCTGGTCGTAAGTGCGCTGGATAAACGTGCCGTGGGTGCTGTAGATGGGTTTGGCGCCACCCTTGGCAAGGCCAGATGCCAACGCTACTGCATGTTCCTCGGCAATACCTACGTCGATGAACTGCTTGCCCGCTTCTTTACGGCGGTCAGCAAAGAAACCGATGCCTGCGGGGACTGCGGAATGGATCACAACCACTTTCGGATCCGCCTTGATTTTCTTCATCAGGTATTCGCCGAGAATGCCTCCATAAGATTCGCCCTTGCCACAGTTCACCACACCGGTGGGAATGTCAAAGGGGGCCGCCCAGTGGAAACCTTCTTTGGAATTTTCGGCGAAGCTGTAGCCCTTGCCCTTGAGCGTGTGGATATGTACCACCACGGGCTTTGTAGAATCTTTCACCTGCTTAAAGGCCTTTATGAGTGATTCAATGTCATTACCCTGTTCAACATACAGATAATCAAAGCCGAGGCTCTTGAAGTAATTGTTTTCGGCCTTGCCTTGTGTGGTGCGAAGCTCTGCAAGGCTTCCGTAAAGGCCGCCGTGGTTTTCGGCGATAGACATTTCGTTATCGTTTACGACTACGATAAAGTTTGTAGCGTATTCGCCAGCGTTGTCAAGGCCCTCGAATGCTTCGCCACCACTGAGAGAGCCGTCGCCGATAACAGCGATGACATTGCCTTTTTCACCTTTAATGTCGCGGGCAGTTGCAAGCCCAAGAGCCAAACTCACCGAAGTCGATGTATGGCCAACCATAAAATGGTCATGCTCACTTTCGCAAGGTTCGGTGTAACCTGTAACACTCCAATACTTGTCCGGATTCAGGAAAGCCTCGGCGCGGCCGGTCAAAATCTTGTGGGTGTAACTCTGGTGCGAAACATCATAGACAATCTTGTCTTTAGGCGATTCAAAAACGTAATGCAAAGCGATGGTGGCATCTACAAATCCAAGATTTGGTGCCAAGTGCCCGCCGCAATGTGAAATCTTGTTGATTAGTGCCGTGCGAATTTCGGCCGCAAGCGCCTTGAGGCTTTCCGTGTCCATCTTCTTCACATCTGCCGGGGATGCAATCTTTTCCATCAGCATGGGATACCGCCTTCAAGACTAGGGATTTAGTGCAAAATATAAAACTTAGAATAAGTTTTATATCTGAACTAATCCCTAAACTTCACCTCGAAAGGCTGTTCCATACCGCAGAATGCTACCGCCTTGCCGTCTTTTTCGGCTGGGGCAAAAGTCATGCGCCCAAGAGCCTCGCGACCGGCGGCGGCAAGCCCGGACCCTGCCGGAGATTCCTCGATCACGCGGATATCATAGACGCGACCGCCTACATCTACGCAAAAGCTCAACCGCAATGTCGCATCGATTTCCCGGTCCCTAATCTGGGGCGGCACCTGGAAATTGGGCATGGCACGGCTTTCGGGCTTCTTATCTACATCGCCCTTTTCGCTGGACATGGCGCCGCCACGGAAATCCGCTACAAGTTCTTCGTTGATGGCGGCACCTGCCGTACCCGAAGCTACCCCGAGATTCATGGCGAGCCTAGGCCCAGCCTTTGGCGTGCGGGACGTGGTCTTCTGGCGTTCCGGCTTGCGGGCGGGCTTTTTCTTTTCCACCTTCTTTTCCATCTCCTCCACTTTCTTGACGGAGACTTCTGTTTTCACGTATTTTTTTTCGTGGAAAATTTTTCCGGTAAGGAACATGTTGGCAAGAGTCACGGAAAATACTAGCAGCAGGCTACAGAGCACCGCTGCCAAAAGAAGCACAGAACGCTTGAATATTTTCCTTAAAAACTTACGCATGCTCACTTTATCAAATTCTCAATTAATCCTTCATGGATCCCGTTCGCCCTGAAACAAGTTCAGGGCTCCAGGATGACGTTTTGGGGACCTCACTCTGCTTGGGCAGCAATGGAAACCTTCTTGACTCCTGCCAGATTGCACATGTCTATCACCTGCACCAGCACGCCTGTTTCAGCCTCTTTATCGGCAATGACAACCGCCTCCCTGTCCGGATTTTTCGACAGGGACTGTTTCAGAATATCTTGCAGGCTGGCCAAATCCACCTGGCGCTCGTTCATATGGATTGTTCCCTCACGGGTAATGGCGATAAGCAGGTTTTCTTTTTCCAGCTGACTTGCCGTCTGGGCCTGGGGCTTGGTTACGTCCACGCCGGTTTCGCGGGTAAAGGACGACGTCACCACAAAGAAGATAAGCAGGATGAACACGATGTCCATCAGGGGGCCCATCTCGATGCCCATATCCTTTTTCTTTCTACTTGGCAAGTTGAATTCCATAATTACCCTACAAAATAATTATCAATAATCGTAGCCCCAAGTTGAAGTTCCTGGGTCAAAATTTCAACACGTTCATCCAGGCGCTGTTTCAGCAAAGTCAATGGGAAAGCCACCAAGAGCCCGCTCTGGGTAGAAATCAGGGCCTCCGAAATACCGTCGGCCATCAGCACGGGATTCTGGTTTCCGTACAGAGTGATCACCTCAAAGGTGGAAACCATGCCGGTCACCGTTCCCAAGAGTCCAAGCAAGGGAGCGGCTGCGGCCATCACCGCCACGATATGGCTCCCCTTTTCCATGTAACGCATAGTCCCCAGCAGCCGCACCTGCATCACGTCACGAAAGCCTTCGGGATTCTTTTGCGCCTGCTCGATAGCAAAGCGAAGCTCCCTAGACAAGATTCCACGTCTTTTTTTTAACCGGTTCACAGCCACTTCTGCGCCGGCAGATTGGCCATTATCGTCGTTCAAGTCGTGACGCAGATTCTTGATAACCCGTTGAAGATCCTGCTTGAAAAAGTCAGACCCGATACGAAACCAACTGGAGAACAGGTAATAGAATCCAATAGT
>CACZII010000016.1 GCA_902781185.1 Fibrobacter succinogenes | reverse complement strand
CGACAAGGTCATAGAAATCGACCAGACGCCTATCGGCCGCACGCCCCGTAGCAATCCGGCCACCTACACCAAGATTTGGGATGATATTCGCGACCTGTTCGGGAGCCTGCCTGAAAGCAAGGTTCGTGGCTACACCAAGAGCCGCTTCAGTTTCAATGTGAAGGGTGGCCGCTGCGATGCCTGCGAAGGGGCGGGCGTGAAAGTGGTGGACATGCATATTCTGCCCAGCGTGCAGGTGACCTGCGATGTCTGTGACGGCAAGCGCTTCAACGATGCCACGCGGGAAATTTATTTCAAGGGCAAGAATATTTCCGAAATCCTGGAGATGAGCATTTCGGAGGCGTCTGAATTTTTCAAGGATATCCCGAAGATTGCGGAACCGCTCAAGGGCCTTGGCTACCTTACGCTTGGTCAGCCATCCACAACTTTGAGCGGCGGCGAGGCACAGCGTATCAAGATTGCCTCGGAACTGAGGCGTCCAGGTACCGGCAAGACCCTTTATTTATTGGACGAGCCTACCACAGGTCTTCATTTCGAGGATATCCGTAGGCTTCTGGAATGCCTGAATCGCCTGCGTGGCCTTGGCAATAGTGTGGTGGTCATCGAGCACAATCTGGATGTCATCAAGTGCGCCGACTGGATTATTGATTTAGGTCCTGAGGCCGGCGTGGGCGGAGGGCGTGTTGTAGCCGTAGGCACCCCAGAACAGATTGCAAAGAATAAGAAAAGCCAGACCGGTAAATACTTGGCACCTGTCCTTTCTAGAAAGCACGGCGAGAACAAACAGTTCGATAGGTCCTTAAAGGCGGGGGAGGCCTACTCCCTGGATATAGAAGTTCGTGGGGCCCGCAAGCACAACTTGAAAAACATCGACGTCACCATCCCGCGGCACAAGCTCACGGTGGTCACCGGCGTTTCTGGCTCCGGAAAGTCCAGCCTGGCGTTCCATACCCTGTTTAGCGAGGGCCAGCGCCGTTTCGTGGAAACTCTGAGTACCTATGCTCGGCGATTCCTGGGCCGCCCCGACCACGGGAGCATCGATTCTATTACGGGGCTTGCTCCAGCCATCGCTATCGACCAGAAGAGCGCCAGCAAGAGTCCGCGGAGTACTGTGGCGACCCTCACCGAGATTTACGACTATTTCCGCATATTGTGGGCGAGGGTCGGCACGCCGCACTGCCTGCATTGCGGCAATCCCGTGGATTCGTACTCCGCGGGCGACCTGACGAAACGGGCCTTCGATAACAACCTGAACAAGATGGTGACGGTCCTTGCTCCTTTCGAGATCAAGGATGAAGTTAAGTTGTCCAAAATCCTGACGGAAAAGGGATACCGCAAAGCATATCTGGGTAAAAAGCTGGTGGAACTTCCGCTACCGAAGATTCCTACAAGAGAAAAACAGGTGCTTGCCGTAGTGGATTCCGTAGTGGTGAAGGAATCGAACCGTGCCCGTCTGGTAGAAGCCTTTGAACGGGGCTACCGGGACGGCAATGGCATTCTGTACGTAGAGAATGAAGAGGGGGAGCGCCTGGCCTGTTCCGAAAAGCCGGGCTGCCCCAAGTGCGGTTGGTACATGGACTCAGCCCTCAACCCCAAGCATTTCAGTTTCAATACTCATTGGGGCGCCTGCGATACATGCCTCGGTCTGGGGCATTTCAAGGATGGCGATGTCTGTCCGGACTGCCATGGTGAAAGGTTGAAGCCGGAATACCTGGCAGTCCGCATCGCGGGCAAGAACATTATGGATGTGCACCGCATGAGCATTGCCGAAGCCCTGGACTGGTTCACCCATGTGGGCTTCAAGGGCGAAAAGGATGGCGAAAGCAAGAAGACTGTAGCGGAGCCCTTGTTCAGGGAAATTATCGGTCGTCTGGAATTTTTGATAAGCGTAGGCCTTGGTTACATCGGTCTTGACCGCGCAGGCGATACCCTTAGTGGTGGCGAGTCTCAGCGTATCCGCTTGGCTAGTCAGATTGGCAGCGGTCTTGAAGGGGTGCTGTACGTTTTGGATGAACCTACAGTGGGTCTTCACGAAAGCGATACCGCCAAGTTGCTGGATTCCCTTTACCGCCTGCGGGACTTGGGGAATACCCTGGTAGTGGTGGAACACGATATGAAGATGATGAAGGCGGCAGACCACATCATCGACATGGGCCCTGCGGCAGGTGAGTTCGGTGGCGAAGTGGTGGCGGAAGGCTCACCCAAACAGCTTTCCAAACCCTATGCCTTACAGCAGTTCCCCCGGAGTGAGACCGTCAAGTACCTGACGGGTTCCATTCCCGTAACCAACCAACTCGGAGTCCGCCCTGTAACGGATGATTCCGAATTCTACGAATTCAAGGGCCTCAAGAAGAACAACCTGAAGAACCTTTCCGTTCGATTCCCGAAGGGAGCCATCAGCGTGGTTTGCGGCGTTTCGGGTTCCGGCAAAAGTTCCATGGTGGTGGACGAAATTTACCCGGCCCTGAAAAAGAAGTTCCAGGCCCGAGGCCGCAAAAAGCAGAGTGGCGAGGTGCTGCTGGTAGACCAGAGCCCTATCTCGGGAACGCCTCGCAGCACGCCCGCGAGTTTCACGGGCGTGTTTGACGACATCCGCAAGCTCTTCGCCAAACTGCCACAGGCAAAGGCCAAGGGCTTCGATTATGGACGTTTCAGCTATAACATTGCCCGTGGCCGCTGCGAGGCCTGCGAGGGTCGTGGCGCCATATCGGTGGAAATGCATTTCCTTTCGGATATCTGGGAAGTTTGCGACGTGTGCGGCGGCAAGCGTTACAACCAGGAAACCCTTACCGTCGCTTTCAAGGGCAAGAACATTGCCGATGTTTTGGACATGCGCATTGACGAAGCCTGCGAGTTCTTCAAGGACCTGCCGAAAATATTGCCCAAGTTGGAATGCCTGCGGGACGTGGGTCTCGGGTACCTGAGGCTGGGCCAGCCGGTCACCACCCTTTCGGGTGGCGAGTCCCAGAGGCTCAAGCTGGCAGCGGAACTTTCACGGAAAACGGCAGGGGAGATGGTCTACCTGCTGGACGAGCCTACGACAGGGCTTCACCTGAAAGATATCCAGATTCTCTGGAATCTGCTTCGTCGTCTGTCTGCTCGTGGTAACACCCTGATAGTCATTGAACACCACCCGGACATTATCCGTATGGCGGATTGGACGGTGGAATTGGGACCCACAGGTGGCAGCGAGGGCGGTTATTTGCTGAAAATGGGCGTAAATAGCTGATTTTTGGCTTCGTAGAGGCACACCCGCTTACGGGAAAACAAAACAAGAAATTATCTTTATGAAAAGAGGCTGCCGGAGGGCGGCGTTTAGGAGCATTTACAGGAGCGATTATGCAATTGTTGCGCATTTTGCCCATTTTGGTTTTAATGTCGGTAATGGTTTATGCCGATAGCGACAAGATGTTTAGGGTGTCTATGGAACAGTACAAGGAGGGAGACCTTTTTGAACCGTTCCCCGAAATGGCCATTAGGGTTCAGAATTCTGCGACGACGATTGTTCCGGCCTTGCCTCTGAAAGACAATATGCTTTATTTGCGCCATAAGAAATCTCCAAAGGAATTTCATTGGGTGCAGGGCAAGGTTAATCCCGCAGTCTTCAGCAAGCTTCACGCCTATAGCCTCGAAAAGAATCAGCTTACGGTTTTTGATGTAATCCGGTTGCGTTTGTATCCTACCAAGAATTCCAAGGCTTTCCAGGATGAGACTGATATTTATTTCGACAAGGACTACATCTATTCTCCTAGAGTGCCCAAGTTGTATTTTATGAAGAACGGACGCTGGCAGTTGCTGAAGGAAGACCCGCTTCCTGGAATTGTCAAGGTGGAAAGCTCTATCAAGGCCTTGAAGATTTCTTCCCTTAATCCAAAGCTCCGCAATGTGTCCAAGACTATTTCTCCGCTAACTCCTGGGCCTTATGCCTTCGTTTTCTCGGCTGATGGCTTTATGCCTTTTACCGATATTGGGGTGGTTCAGAGTGGAAAGACCCTGTTGTTCAAGCCTAATCTTGTCCAGTTGCAGACCGTAGCTCCCACTCAGAGCCCTGTGTCTGTGACGGTTGAACAGGTGGCCGCAACTCCGAACCTTGAATATACCGAGGTGCTCTACGACAAGTACGTCGGGGAATTGATCGGGGTGTTGAGCTCCATAGACACAAATGAATTTGCCAGGGTCTATCCTGCAAAGAAACAGCCTGTTTCTGTTGGTCTGGAAGCGGGCGATCCCACGTACCAGGCCTATGCAACACGGTATGATGTGGTTCATACGGAAGCCCTGGACCTGTGGCGTAAGTCAAAAATGTCCGGTGCTTTGGTGTTGGACCAGGCCTTTAAGCAGAAGTTCGATAGCCTGCATGCCTTGCCCGCACGTTTCTACCTTGTCCCGGATTCCATTTCCTACGATACGGCTCCTGATTCAACGGGTGCCTCGGAAGTTATTCTTGTAGCTCCTGCCGCACCGGCCGTTTCTGCCGCTCCCGCTGATTCTACGGCTCCCGCAGATTCTTCGGCGCCAGTCGATTCCACTGCCGGTGCTGTTGCCCTAGTTCCTTCCAGTTCGTCTGTTGCGACTCCGACGGCCCAGGTCCAGCAAAAACCGAATGCGAATTTCTTGATTCTCAAGTTTAGCCAGCCGGTTAACCGCTACGATATGACGTGGAAGGGCCATGTTCCCGGCTATTCTTCTGATTCCGTGGCTGCAATGCTCGCCTCTCCAGAAGGGGGTGCTCGGATCATTATCTCTCTGCAGAATAACAAGCCTGTGTGGATTTACGGAATGGAAGGGGCTGTCTCAAGGCACCATTACCGCTATGTAAAACTGGAAGTGCAGATTGGAGACCAGATTGTGGAAGCCCAGGGCAGCTTTATCTTGCCTCAGTATATTTTCGAGCAGCAGGAAGTCCAGGATTGGCTGAATCCGCCTCCTCCGGCTCCAGTAGAGAGTTCTTCCTCGTCTATGCCTGAACTCAGTTCCTCTTCTTCTGTGATAGTTCCGTCGTCTTCTAGCCAGGCACCGACTCCGAAGAATATTGTAAACGATCCTCGTCGGGGCCAGTTGGCGGTTATTGATTCTGGATCCTTCCGCTACTATGGAAATGTGGTGGAAATGTCTGCCTTTGCCATCATGACCACGGAGATGACTCAGGAACTGATGGGCAAAATCATGCTCCATGTGGATTCTGCAGAACGGGTCAAGGATAGGTCCAAGTTCGTACATCCGCAAAAACCGGTTCACAATATCACGTGGCACGATGCCCAGAAGGTGTGCCAGGTGAATGGGGGAGATTTGCCTACGGAAGCCCAGTGGGAATTTGCTGGCCGTGCAGGAAGCATTGAAGGCGCGCCCTGGGTCATGGATTCCATTCCCGACCCGTCCGTGTATGCTATTTACATGGAAAACTCCTACAAGAAACGCAAGGAAGACGATGCCTATGGCCCGCAGCAGGTGGCAACCAAGAAACCCAATGCCTGGAGCATCTACGACATGTCTGGCAACGTGGCGGAATGGACCCGAGACAAGTACTTTATGCTGTCGTTCTGGATAGAATCTTCTAACCCCACGGGAGCCTTGCTTGGCTCCAGCAGGGTCTACAAGGGCGGTTCCTGGAAGGATAAGGAAAAGCTGTTGAATATGACTGCCAGGGATGACGAGGACCCCAGGTATTGGTCTGAAACGCTTGGCTTCCGTTGTGTATATCCTCTGGATGTCATAGGCCGGTAATGCCCGATAAACGATTCCGTTTTTTCCAGAAGCTGGTGGGGCTGCCCTACCTGTTGGCCCTGCTTGGCTTATTGATGCCTATGGCCAACGTGTCCTGCACCGAGCAGGTCATCGCCGAGCCTTCTATGTACGAAATCGCCCTCGGCTATGATCTGAGTACAGAACTTAAGGAACCAGCATCGGGTTTACTTAAGAAAATGGAAGAGGGCAATCCCAGGTCCATTGAGCGGTTCAAGGATTTTATTCCCAATTTTCCGAAAATGGAGCCGATGTATCATTTGTTCGGAATCGTGGGTGCCCTGGTCATAGCGGCAATCTTTGCCTTTATTGCCCCCTTTGGTTACTACGCTTCTTTGGGTTCCCTTGCCATGGGAATGCTTTCCATGTTTTCGCTATGGGCGGTACTTTCCCAGATTGGAGGCCTTTGCAATTCTATTGGCATGAATGTGCTGAAGGTTGAACCGGGAGTAGGCCTTTATTGTGCCGATACCTTGATTCTTATCGGAACAGCGATGAACCTGGCGTGCATTGCCCGCCCGATTGTAGATGATCTACGTGCCAAACGCGCTGCTAAGAAAAAAGCGCAATAAGATTACACATTGAACAGGAAGTACATGATGTCGCCATCTTGTACCAGGTAGTCCTTTCCTTCGGTACGGACAAGACCTGCTTCCTTGGCGGCATTCCAGCTGCCATGCTTCAGGAAGTCGGCGTAGCTGAGAGTTTCAGCACGGATGAATCCGCGTTCAAAGTCCGTGTGGATGACGCCGGCACACTGCGGAGCCTTGTAGCCAGCGTGGAACGTCCAGGCGCGGCATTCCTTTTCGCCGGCGGTAAAGAAAGTGCGGAGGCCGAGGATTTCGTAACCCTTGCGCACCACGGCGTCCAGGCCCGATTCCTTCATGCCTAGTTCCTTTAGGAATTCGGCCTTGTCGGCGGGTTCCATGGCGGAAAGCTCCTCTTCAATCTTGCCGCTGATCATGATGACCTCGTGACCGTTCTGGGCAGCGTATTCCTTCAGCTTGTCTACGTAGGCGTTGCCGGTAAGGATATCGTCTTCCTTCACGTTGGCGCAGTAGAAAAGCGGCTTGGCGGTAAGCAGGGCCAGGTCCTTCACGATGCCTTCCATTTCTTCGCTGTCGTGCATTACGGTGCGGGCGGCTTTGCCCTCTTCCATGGTCTTCTTCAGGAGTTCGCAGGCGGCGAGGCGGGCCTTGGCTTCGGCGTTTCCGGTGCGGGCGCCCTTGGCTTCGGTAGCAAGTCGTTTTTCAACGGTGTCCAGGTCCTTCAGGATGAGCTCGGTTTCAATGACTTCTACGTCGCGGACTGGATCTACGGAACCGCTCACGTGTACGATGTTCTCATCGTCGAAGCAGCGGATGACTTCCATGATGGCTTCGCATTCGCGGATGTGGGTGAGGAACTGGTTGCCAAGGCCTTCACCTTGGGCGGCGCCCTTTACAAGTCCTGCAATATCCACAAATTCTGTAACGGCGGGAACGATGGACTTCGGATTGTAGACCTTTACCAGTTCGTCAAGACGGCTATCGGGGACGCTCACCATGCCTACGTTGGGCTCGATGGTGCAGAAGGGGTAGTTGGCCGCTTCGGCACCGGCGTTGGTGATGGCGTTAAAGATGGTGGACTTGCCTACGTTGGGGAGGCCTACGATTCCGCACTTGAAACCCATGATAATCTCCTATGGCGCGAAATTTGCGCCTACCTTTTATTTTCGGCGCTAAATCTAGTATTTTTCTCTTGCTATTTTTATCCTATGCAAGAAAGCAAGCTGCCTTTTCGAATGCTTTTGACCATTGTCGTGGGTGTTGTCGCCCTTGGTTACGGGATTCACACTTTCAAAGATCTTTCAGAGAATCGTCGGATGGTTGAGGAGGCCAACCGACTTGTGGATGAATTCAACGAATGTCAGGAAGCGGCTGACTGGAAGTGTAGCGAAAGGGCGGTGCGGGCTCTTCTGGAAAAGACTCCAGATGATAGAAACCTGCAGCTTCATTTGGCCGGGACGCTGTACGAGCAGGAACGCTATGAGGACTGTATTGCCTATATAGCTTCTCTAAACTACAGGAATGAGGATTTAACGTTTCTGGAAGAAAAGTCTAAGGCGCTCCTTAAAGAAATGGATGAACTTGGAATAGCCCGTTCCATGCATTTCCGTGTGGAATTCGAGGGTCGACCTAACAGGAACGATGTACTGGAGGCCCTTTCCGTATTGGAGGTGGCCTATGATTCATTGTGTCGTTTGTTTGAATTCTATCCGGAAAACAAGATGCATGTGGTCCTATACCAGTCTTCTACCTATCAGGGGATTGGTCCCCGTCCGGAATGGGTAGGAGCCATATTTGACGGCAAACTCCGCATTCCTGTGGGAATGATGCAGTATCGGGAAATCTACCGCCCTGTTTTATTCCATGAATTGACTCATGCCTTTGTTCGTGCGATGACCCGCGCCAAGGTTCCTCTTTGGCTTAACGAGGGCATTGCCCAGCTGGTTGATGGTTCCAGGTCAAATAAGGCCCGTCCTTCGGGTTCCGTACCTTCTCTGGAGTCCCTTGTGGCTCCCTTTGTCGGAGAGTCCAGAACTGATGAAGCCCTGAAACTCTATTGGTATTCCTTGGAAATGGTGAAAAGGATGTTCCACGTAGAAGATAGCCCGGCGTCAAGGGAACAATTTTTAAAGTTTAAGACCTGCATTCAGGATTTTTACCGCATGGATGTGGATGAATCCCTCAAGGAGCACTACGGCGTGACCTCTAGGGAGTTGTGGGAACAGGTTTCCCGCTAGCTTTCAACCTATTTGTAAAATTTTTCTCTGTGGGGCTTTTTTCCCTTGAAAAAAGAGTCTAATACCTAGACTCGTCATTTTTTTTTCAAGGAGGTCGTATGGACGAAGAAAAAATGTTACCTAGGGAAAAACTTCAGGAAAAGGGAGTGGATGCCCTGAACAACGAGGAGCTTCTGGCTCTAGTGTTGGGTAGCGGCTGTCCTAGCTGTGATGTATTCCAGTTGTCTCGGAACCTTTCAGATTACCTTGCTTCCGTAAACCAGTTTCCTTCCATGAAGGAGCTTCTGAAAGTTAGGGGGCTTGGCCGTGTGAAGGCCTCCAAGGTTCTTGCGTGTCTGGAACTTTCGTCGAGGTACATGCTGGGGGCGCGGGCCGTTTCTGTCACAAGGCCAGAGGATCTTGAATCGAAGCTTTCCTACCTGAAATACGAGAACCAGGAACACATGGTTCTTGTCACCCTGAATTCTTCCAACGTGGTAATCAATATTCACGAGTTGACTACGGGACTTGTAAATCAAACTTTGGTGCACCCAAGAGAGGCCTTTATTCATGCTATCGAGGACAGGGCGGTGTCGGTGATTTTGGTGCATAACCACCCGTCGGGAAACTCGGAACCCAGCCCAGAAGATTTGCATTTGACGAAAACCCTATGTTCGGCCGGTAAGATAATCCAGATACCCGTAATTGACCATCTTATCATAAGCAGACGTGGTCTTGTTAGTCTGTGTCGGCTATATCCTGAATTATTTGAGCGGTTCCTTTGATGCGAGAGTTGTTTTTGAACGCCTTTCTGTAAATTTTTGAAAACTCTGCAGAATTAGTGGATAAAAAGTGTGTTTTTTATCTCATTTTACATATTCCAATGTGGAATAATTGCGTAGAAAAGCTATATTTACGCAAAAGTATTGGGGAAAAACCTCTTTTTAAGGAGACTCTATGAAACGAGTAGTTGCGGGATTAGCCTTGGCCCTTGCAGTAGGCGCCTTTGCTGCCCACCCACAGACATTGAATAAGGAAGGCTTTGTCGGTGTGAACAAGACCCAGTCCGGTCAGTCCCTTGGCCATTCCAAATTGGCGTTCTTTGCCCTTTTGGATTATTCCGATGGCTATAACAGCATGAAGGGCGCAATGGGTACGGGTGAAACCGGTAAGTACTGGGGTGAGGTTACGAAGTTTGCAGCCTTGAATGCAAACGTTGGCTTTGCTCTCGGTATCTGGCACTACTTTGACGTGGGTGTTGCCATTCCGGTCTACTACGATAACTTTAACTTGGCCGTTACCGACGGAAATGGCTTGATTCTCAATGACGATAGCCGTGCCACAGGTGGTCTGGGTAATGTGAAGGGCAACTTGAAGGCCCGCTTCCCCCTGCCCGAAGACCAGCCCATGGACATCGCCGTGTTCTTCGGTGCCGCCTTCCCGACGGCTAACCAGAACAAGCAGGGCCTTTGGGTTCGTGAGTTGGAATACATCAATAAGGAGACTGGTCAGGGCTATGCCTTCGGTACCAGTTCCACGACCATGAAGTTCGGCCTTGCCGCTACTGCAGACTTTAGCAAGCTGGATGGTGGCGATGGTCTTCCTTTCTTGATCCATGTGAACGGTGGTTACCGCTATACCAGCAGCGAAGGTGACGTCTATATGAATGTGCCCTTCGTCAGTGCGGCTGCGGAGTTCTACTTCATTGATTTCCTCTCGATTTTTGCTGAATACTTCATGGATATCGAGATGGACAAGTTTACTTACACCGGTCTTGAAGAAAATCTTGACCTGCAACAGCTGACGGGTGCCCTGGTGTTCCATACTCCCGTAGGCCTGGACATTCACCTCGGTGCCTCTTACTACCTGGGTGGTGACAAGAAGCTGTCTGGTGTCAAGACTTGGCAGACGCCTGATGATCTTACCACGCGTCCTGCTGGCGTCGAACTTTCTGCTATGCGCGTCAATCCGGAGTACACCGTTTATGGTGGCCTTACTTGGAGCGGTTTCCTGCTTCCTCAGGATCGTGATGGCGATGGCGTGACGGATAACGAAGACAAGTGCCCCGATGACAAGGGCCATCGCCTGAACCAGGGGTGCCCGTTGGGTAATCCTGACTCCGACGAAGATGGCGTTTGCGATGCTTGGGTGGCTGAGAAAGGCTTTGAAGCTGAATTTTCCGATGTTTGCGAAGGTGTAGATGAATGCCCCAACGAGCCGGGTGAAGGTGAAGACGGTTGCGAACTGGATGATCCTGATCCTGACCAGGATGGCGTTTGCGATCCGTGGGTCTCTCAGAAGAAGATGACTAAGAAGTTTAAGGATGTCTGTACCGGCATCGATGAATGCCCGGCTCAGCCTGGTCCTGTCGAGTTCAATGGTTGTAAGACCAAGCAGCCCGACCCGGATGGTGACGGCATGTGCTCTCCGTGGGTTGTCGATGAAGGTGTCGCAAGCAGCTTTAGCAATGTTTGCGCCGGTTACGATATGTGCCCGGGTGAGGCTGGAACCAAGGCCAACAAGGGTTGCCCCTGGGATGATCCGGACTCCGACGGTGACGGCATTTGTGATCCGTGGGTAACCGAGAAGAAGATGGGTTACTACTTCGAAAAGGCTGCCGAAGATAAGGAAATTGCCAAGAAGTGGTTTATTGAAAAGTCTTGTAAGGGTATCGATAAGTGCCCGACGGAATCTGGTCCTGCAAACAACGAAGGCTGCCCGCTGGGTGAACCCGATACCGATGGTGACGGTCTCTGCGACGCTTGGGTGACCGAGAAGAAGATGCAGGAACAGTTCGATGACATTTGTAAGGGTATTGACCAGTGCCCGACGGAAGCCGGTCCTGAATGGGCTAAGGGTTGCCCCATGGATAATCCGGATGCTGACGGTGACTCTCTCTGCGCCTCTTGGGTCTTTGAGAAGTCTATGCATGACCAGTTCAAGGATATCTGCCCCACCAAGACTCCTGACCGTTGCCCGACCGAAAATGGTCCTGCTTGGAACAAGGGGTGTCCGTTCGATGACGATCCTGACCCGGATGGCGATGGCGTATGCTCTGAATGGGTTGCCACCAAGAAGCTCCAGAAGCAGTTCGAAAACGTCTGTAAGGGTATCGACCGTTGCCCGGATGAACCGGGTGCCGACGGACATGGTTGCCCGGTCCAGGCCCCTGAAAAGCTGACGGGAGTGACCTTCAAGAGCGGTAAGGCTGCTCTCGAATCCAACGCCAAGACGGTGCTGAAGGGTGTGGCTAAGAAGCTTACCACTGAAGACCGCTATAAGGACCTGAACATCGTTATCCAGGGTCATACCGATAACGTGGGTAAGTCTGCCAAGAACCAGAAGCTGTCTCTTGATCGTGCCAAGGCGGTGATGAACCTACTCATCAAGTCTGGCGTGAGCAAGAACCGTATCAAGGCTGTTGGTTGCGGTGATAGTGCTCCTGTGGCAGACAACAAGACGGCTGATGGTCGTGAAGAGAACCGTCGTATCGAGATGCACTACGTGACGCCGGAAGACGACGGAACCAAGTGCGTAGCTACCTTTACGGAATAACGTAGCGTACTGAAGCTTTCAAAAGCCCTGGGTTTGTCCCAGGGCTTTTTCTAATTTGTGGTCATGACGAAGATAGATGAAATCCTTTCAGCAGGAAACTGGACAAACCACGATGTAGTGGAGCAGTTACCAGAAAACCTGAACCATAAGATGGTGCAGAAGGCAAGGCTCGGAAAAAAGCCTGTGCCTCGTCATACCCAGGACCTGCTTACGGAGGCTTTGAACCGCTTGGTAAATCCCGAAACACGGTTTCGTCGTGAGGATTTGTTTCCTGTAGAGAATGCGTGATGGCAAAACTTGTTTCCATAAAAGAGTTGTCGTTCAAGTACCCAAAGTCAAATGATTTTGCCTTGAAAAACATTTCTATGGAAATAGCTGAGGGGGCGTTCTTTGCCCTTCTTGGGCCCAATGGTGCGGGTAAGACCACGTTGCTCCGACTCCTGTGCGGAAGGCTTCCTGGCTACGCGGGGGTGTTGGATGTGGCGCCTGCATACAGGGATAAGAGAGGCTTTCTGAATTCAAATGTGTTCGGGGTGCTTTTGGAAAATCCTGGAGTTTATCCTCGCTTGAGCGTGGGAGAATACCTCTGTTATTTTGCTGGGTTTTACGGTGTGGCTCGCGATGAAGCTTTGTCCCGTGGCGAAGATATTTTGGGCATACTGGGCGGCCCCTTTCTGGATATGAAATTGTCCCAGTTGTCGTTAGGAAACAAGCAAAAATTGCAGCTTGCTCGTGCTCTTGTCCATCGGCCGAAGGTTTTAATTCTAGATGAGCCTGTTGCCAATTTGGACCCAGAATCACGCGAACAGGTGTGGAATTATATTGGAATGTGGCGCTCAGAAGTTGGCGGTACGGCGATAGTATGCTCACATATCTTGGCCGAAATGGAAGCCGAAGCCACCGATTATGCCATTATTGATAAGGGTGTCGTATTGCGCTCAGGTTGCTTGCCGCACGGCGACTCTCAAGATGCTACAGAGGCGATACGGTTCGAGGTAGAATTGTCGCAACCCGAAAATCTCGAAAAGCTTCGCAAAACCTTGTCCATGGCGGGAATTCCGGTAAGCCGCTTGAATGCCCGCAGCACGTCCCTTGCGGATATTTACAGGGAAACAGTATCTCGTTAGACTTCTAGAATGCCTGGGACAGGTCGAAGGCAAAGCGGCTCCAGGCAAAGTTTTCCCACTGGCCCAGGTTTTTCATCTTCTTGTTGATGGCGTAATCCAAACGGAACGTCAGGAACTGCCAATGGTAACGGATGCCAAGGCCAAAGCTGGCATCGGATTCCTCGATGTAGAGGTCGCTTTCCTCGTCCATGACTTTCGCCCAGTCGAAGAACTGCACAATCTGCCAGCGGTTCCAGGATTTGATGGGTATTTTCCATCGTATTTCCTGATTGAAGCGATAGTAGAAGGGGGTAAGGCCTGTGTTGATGACTTCCTTTTCAGTCACTGTGCCATCGGCTTTCTTGACAGTGTCCTGTGAAGTGTAGCTGGCGTAAATACTTCTGAACCGATAACCACGTACAGAACGGGAACCTCCCTGATAGAACACACGGGCGTCGTCTTCCAGGGCGGAGTTGAAGAACTTACCCACACTTCCACTGATGGCTCCGTAGAATGTCCAGAATAGGGGGTGGTAGAGGTTGACTGTTCCCTCGGAATAAGTATAGGGGTTGCCGATCATGGTGGGGTTATCCAAGGATGCGGTAAGGTTTAGGCCCATGCCGATTGTCGGTGCGAGACGGATGCCCTTGGTGGGATTGAAATAGTCATCGGTATAGTCGAAGGTAAGGGCGATTTCTTGCTTTTGCTTGAATAGCTTGTCTTCGTTCTTGTTCACGTAGCGGGAGTCGATTGTTCCGCGGAAACGAATGTGGCTGGTAATGCCGAAGGTAAGGTCCGCACGGTTGATGATTTCGTAACGCTCTTCAATGCTATCTGGATAGGCGGGAGGGTTGATTTTTTCGTGGTTGAAACTTAAGCGGTCTTCAAAGCGGATGGCTGTGGGAATGAACGAGAATGATGTTCCGAACAGAAGCGGGTTGGCATAGCCAACGGAAAATTCTTGTTTGTGTTCGGCAACTTGGACCCCTGTTGAAAATTCATGGAAATGCCCGATGAAGTTCTTGTGCTTGGCGTAAGCCTGGGCACCGAAGCCGTATATTTCTTCGTAGAAGAATCCATAGCGAGCTTCGCCTGGGACACGTTCGGTTACATCTAGATGGACGTCAGACAGACCATCTTCACGTAGTGAATCGCTCATCTTGATTTGGGTGAACATTTGCGTTGAAAAGAGCTTGTTCTTGAAAGTGTTGTACTGTTTACCGTCGATGGTTTCTCCCTGGGGGATTTTCCATAGTGAAGAAAGCCAGGCGGTATCCGTAAGCCCTGTTTCCTGTGGCGCATTTCGGTCTCTGCGGTCTCCCACTCTCTTGGCGGAACTGATGATGTTTCCCATGATGACCTTGGCGCCAGGCTGGACGGTGATTTCTACATAGATTTTTTTCGCCACTGTATCAATTTTTTCCAGGTGGTCCAGATAGACATGCAGGTATCCAGCCTTGCGGAAGGAGGTCTGGATATACTGAAGGTCTTCGGAAATGTCGTTGTCGTCAAAGACGCGATCATGGGATGTATTCAATGATGAGGTGTCGATTTCTACACTGTCGATCTGTGGCATTTTTAAGAGCGTTCCTGCAAAGCGATAACGCTCTCCTTCGGATAGGGTAAACAGGTATCCGCTCTGGATGCTGTCTGGAGCCAGGTATTCCCGCTTGATGTCCATCTGTATATCTAGGCTGAAATATCCCTTGGAGTAGTACAGGGACTTCACGTTCTCTAGAGACAGCCGCATCATGAAATCTTGCTTGGTGGTGTCCAGACGCCCGAATTCTTCGGGAACATCCATCTGTTCTTCTAGCTGGTAATTGGAGAAGACCTTGTTTCCGTCAAAGTTCATGTACCAGGGGTGTTTATCCCCTTCGTCGGACCATGTTATGGCCACAAGAGCGAGCAGAATCGTCAGAATCTTTTTCATGGCTTCGCTCCTGTCCTTTTCGCATCGGCTTCATCCGTCTTTTCTGCCGGTGGCTCAATAGATTCGCAATGTCCGATGCCAAGCAAGCATGGATTCCAGAATCGGTACGTATAGTTGACACCTACGTTCTTTTCGATACGGTTTTCGTTTCCTTCGGCACCAGTGTTGGTCAGGTACTGCTTGGATATAAGCAGTCCGTTCAAGGAAAGGGTGGGGTTGATGTGATTCTTGTGTGAATACTCCTTTTCACGGAATACGGGTAGTGTGTAGTTTACGCCAAATTGTAGGGCTTGGTCATAGGTGGGGTTTTCACTTTGGTCTTGGGTGTAGCCAAAGATGAGGCTCAAATCCTTGACCCATTTGTCTAAGGACACGGGGACCTTGAAGTAGCTGGAATCCCTTTCGTTTGTCGTGTTGCTATTGAATAGCATGACCTTCATATCGATATCACCGATATATTCGCCTCCAAGAGTTCTGTTGGCGGTGGAAGACAAAAATTTACCGATAGCCTTTCCAGCAAGCTTGTTCCAGTCTGTATTTTCATCGGTGTCGTCTGCAATACAACCTAGGAATATATTGTAGTAAATTGCGGCAGAACTGGATTCCCTTCCGCAGTTAGAATTGGGAGTGGCCTGCGGGTTGGTAAGGGTTCCCTGAATATCCAAGTTGATGGGACATGTTTCGTTCTGGTTGTCTTCTGTTTCTGTGCAGTAGGGGAGTTCCTGGGAACTGGAAACATCAAGGACTCCCTTTTGCCAAGGAACGTCGGACCAGCTGATACGGAAATAATTCAAGTCAAAGTTATAAACATCCTTGACGCCGATAAATCCAGCATTGGCATTGGTAACATCGCCACGCAGCAATGGCCGGTTTGTATTGCCCAGAACCCATATGTCAAAAGTGAAGGGGAATGCGGCAAATGGTGACAGTATTTCGATGGAATCTTTTTGGGTGTCCATTACATGTACCGACAGGTTGATAGGACTTGCCGAGGATATCTTTGCTTCCTTGGTTTCGGTCTTTCTCAATTTGGCGATAGTATTGTTGAGCATGGCGAGAATCTTGTCCAGGGAATTTGGTGTAACTTCGATTTCCAAATCCTTTTTGTACACGGCCTTGTCAATAGTGATGTTTCCTTCAATACTCTTGTTCTTGATGAATCCGTCAATGGAGTGCGGTATAACAAACATGATGTCACCTTGACCACGGACTTCGGCATCACCATAGGATTCATGATTGAATAGGTATTGGATGGATGGCAGCTCGGTGGATATGACCAAGGCGTCATTATTGTCCGTCATGTGGCTTGAGATGTTTTCAAGAAGTAGTGTATGGTGCTTTGTGTGGATGGTATACTTTTCCGAATGTAGGTCTATGCCCTGTAGCTGCATCTTGTTCAGGTCGAACTGTAGTTTTCCCTCAATGGTTTCGGCGCTGTCGTTCTGGGTCGAAGCTTCAGTAATGTTCAAGAGTCCTTTTTCCAGGTGTCCGCGGGCCCGTAGGGGGAACATGTAGTTCATCTTGGG
>CACZII010000015.1 GCA_902781185.1 Fibrobacter succinogenes | reverse complement strand
TGCATGAACCTTCCTGCATTACGCTGCTCTTTAGATGTTAACGGGATGTTGTTTTCTTCCATGCAGGCAAGTATGCACTTTCCACAACCATCGCAGGCATCCAAGTCTATCGCCATTCCAAATCGGTTCAAGGGAGAAGCTCCTGGAGCACTGATAGCACCAGGCATTGGGACCTGAACTAGGTTAAAGGCCCCCTTGGCGTTGGATAAAGCCAGGCGAACTTCCTTTTCAAATTCGGCAAGTTCCGGAACAGACGCTCCAGAAAAATCGGGAATACGACGGCAACCCCACAAGACCTGCATTAACGCCACAACCGAACACGCCTTGATAAATTCACGCCTATCCATAAAACCCTAACCTAGCGATGACAAGCCCCACAATGAACAGCCGCCCGCTTGAAATCCCGGTCCTTAAAATTCTTGCCACTATGGCAATCCATGCACATCTGCATGGTCCAACGTTCCCCGCCGTAGATGTTCTTACGGATTTTTTCCGTAGATCCGTGACAATCGGTGCACAAAACTTTGGCTGCGAAATGCAATCCGTGATGAAACACCACATGTTCAGGAAGGACCTTCTTGTGAACCCAGGGAAAGTCTTCAACATGGGGTAAGAGCGAGTCCAGCTTTTCAATACCAGGATTTTCTGTCAAAGGGAGCCTATGGCAATCCATGCAGTCGGCTTTTGAAGGCATGTAAGCATGTGCCTGATATGCAGCGCCCGCATGGCAATGCAAACAGTCCAGCCCTATAGAATCCCCGTGGAGTGAATGGTCAAAGGGTATCATTCCAGGGAGCTTAACCTCGGATGCCGGCTGGCGGAACAAGAAATCGGCCAGGAAGAACCCGCACAAGAGCGCCAATAATCCAGCCATTAAGTATTTCATTCCCAGCCCCAAACTACTTCGGTCTTCCCGGATCCTCCGGATTTTCCAAAATGTATAAAAGCCAGGCCGTCATCATCTTCGCCTGATTCTCCGTAAGGGGCGTTATTTCCATTGGAGGCCATATTTCGGGGTGTTTCGGAGTTGGATGCATCAGATATCGGACCATTTCCTCTGGATTTTCGGCATATTGGGCCACATTGTCCTTCATGGGTGGAGCGGCAAACTTACGGGCCCAACGGTGGCAAGCCTTGCACTCATTGTTGTAGTATTCCTGAGCCTCCGTCTTAAGTTCCGGAGTCACTTTGGGCAAAGAAAACACCTCTACGGCAAACAAAGTGCCCACCAACAGGGCAAAAAGAGATAAGGCTATCTTGAAGGATCGATCCATGTGGAATGCTCCTTATTTCTTGATACAACGCACCGAGAAAGCAAAGGATTTTAAATTTCTGTATTCACCACTAAAAGACTGATTGGCGTAGTACAGGTTCCAGTGGGGAGCCTGCGTCCCATTAGATTCCTCTTCCGCAACCCAGAAATCAGCCTCTTCACCTAGGAAGGCGAAGGACCCATTTGCGTCACGATAACCTGCAGGAACTGCAGAAAAACCATAACGGTTTGTTCCCAGAATTTCTTCGTCATTCTCTTCCCAACCCGTTTCCTTGCGTAAGCTTGTCCCCACCTCCTCGGTAGCAAAACCTAAAGTCTTGTTGGATTCCGTCACGTAGTGAACCAGCGTCTCCATATCTTTATCTTTGGGGAGATACCAACCATCTGGGCAGACTCCCTGATGTTTTTCCTCAATCAAGTCTCCAGCTAGGGAATGACTATAAGCCTTATCCAGATTCATGGCAGCAGTCCACTGGTAAAGACGCCCGTAGTTGGAGCAGTTTTCCAGGCTGTTATTGTAGCACCAGCTGTTGGAAACCGCATAATTAAGATTCTGGGCCATCCACATCTGGGAACCAATGTGTATGGTCCTATACAGCTGACCATCCCTCTTGTCACATAGGACCGTAGCAGGAACATTTGCACAAAGTGAGGTGTCTTCAGGAACCGATTCTACGGCAATGGTATCTTTGACGGTATCTTGAACGGTGGTATCTGCAACTACGGGAGGAACAGAATCCACCACCACTTCTGAAGAAGAACTAGACATAACTGTTTCTTCTGAAGAAGAACTGCGTTCCAGGGAAGAGCTGGAAATTGCAGATGAACTGGATTGAACTACTACACCTTTGGTAGCCGAATCTAATACCGCGGTGTCGGAAACAGCCGAATCGGAAACAACTGTATCGGCAACAACAGTATCCGCTACCACCTCGTCCACACCGGAAGAAGACTGGACAGGGATAGAGGACGAAGATTTCGGAACAACCGGACCCTGCTTAGGAGTCTCAGACTTGCACCCCACCAACAACACAGAAGACAGGACCAACAAAGTTAGCGGCACGACCATCAATCTGTATGAATAACCTATCGTCATCAACAGAAATATACGCAAATTTCGCTAAAAAGAGCAAAATAAACGGGTAAAAAAAGAAAAATATGTCCGCTATTTCCCCTTACCCTAGAAACAGGGTAGAAAAATCGATATTTTTAGCGAAAAAACCTCAAAACAACCCTTTTTTGCTATATTTGGCCCAAACGGGGTGTAGCTCAGCCTGGTAGAGCGTCTGCTTTGGGAGCAGAATGTCGTCAGTTCGAATCTGGCTACCCCGATACAGAAAGACCCCCATCAGGGGGTTCGGCGTATAAAAGGAAAGCCCGAATGAACAGAATCATGAGCCTCGATGGCGACTGGCAGATGAAGTGGGATACGGAAGATTCCGGAATTTCCAACCGCTGGTACGCAACCAACCCTTCCGACACCGAAACCGTGAATGTTCCCCACATCTGGGAACGATCTTTTGACAAGCTGCTCATGTCCCAAGACTGCGCTTTCTACTTCAAGCGTTTCACCCTGGACGATGACAAACTCGTAGCCAAGCGCATTTTCCTCCGCTTTGAACGCATTGCCACCCACGCCACTATCTGGCTCAACGGTATCCGCTTGGGAACCCACTTTGGAGCCTACACTCCCTTTACGCTTGAAACGCAAAAGGCCATCAAGCTCGGCGAAGAGAATATCCTGTGCGTTCGAGTGGCCAACATGGGTGCAGCAAACAGCCGCATTGACTTTGGACGTGAAAGCGAAGACGGCGCCGACGACCGTTACGCTCACCCCAGCGAAATGCCTGTCGGGCTTCCCTGGAACCAGTACCCCTTCGGCGGTATCTATGGACATGTAGACCTGATTCTCGGCAGCTCTGCCTACATTACGGACCTGCATGTAGAACCGGACATGGACCAGGAGCGCGTTGCCGCAGAAATCAGCTTCAATAACCCCCGTGGATTCCAGACCCGTATCCGTTTCCTCATGAGAAATGCGGTCGGCGATGTGTACGAATGGTACAAAGAAGTGAAGCTGGACAAGGAAAACATGACCCAGCGCTTCGCCTTCCAGATCAAGGACTGGAAAAAGGACAAGTGCGTCTGGAGTCTGGACCGGCCCAACATGTTCGCCCTTGAAGTCCAGCTGGAAATCAAGACCGGCAAGAATAAGGCTCCCGAATACAGTTTCCCCGTAGTAAAAACCTTTGGTTTCCGCAAGTTCGACTGTATCAAGGGCGACTACTACCTGAACGATTCTATTCTCAAAATTCAGGGTGTAAGCTACAACCAGCAATGGAGCGAAGGTGGCCTCTGGACCGACAAGAACCCCGCCTTGCGCAAGGATTTGCAAGCCGTCAAGGATGCGGGCTTCAACGCCATCCGTAGCTGTGGTGCTCCGCTAACCAACGAAGCATTGGATATTTGCGATGAAATCGGTCTCCTGGTATTCCAGGAATTTCCCATCCATACCATGCGTTCTACCCCCAAGGGTCTAGAAATAGCAAAGAAGCTCATTACAGACCTGGTCCGTGACCAGCACAACCATCCGTCCATCGCCGTTTGGATTCTCGGAGCCGAAAACGGAACGTTCATGTTGCAAAACGGCAACAAGCTTCTGAACGCCATCGGCCCCATCGACATGCTGAGGCCCGCCATCAGCAATCTGGACAGTATCTACCTGGATAACGAAGGTGTATTCCACAAGGATACGGGCAAGCTTTTGCCGGTCTCTGTAGACCACATTTCTCAGTACGCCAGCCTACGCATCAACCCGCGTCTTTGCCCGAGTGCAAGTTATTCCCACTACCTCGCCCACTGTTTTGACCGTGAAGACGAAGAACTTTCCATCCCCGACGCCGGTCTCGGTGATAGCGTATTCCAGGATGAAGACGAAAGAGTGGATCTGGACGTGAACAACAAGATGCTGGTCACTCTGAAGAACCACACCCTGCTCCCGAGCAAGCCGACCAACCTGCGCGGTCCAAGGAGCATCAAGAACCAGAAGTCCATCAAGAATATCTACAAGGCGATGGAAGATTTCCTCGCCACAGCCGACATTGGTGCATGGAAGAAATTCGATACCTTCTGCAATGACGCCAACAGCACCGCTATCAAGAGCAAGCTAGACCAGATTACGGCATTCCAGAGTAACCCCCAGATTGCAGGGTTCTTCCTGGACCAGTGGGCCGACTACGGCATTGATTTCAGCGGTCTCAACGACGAGAACCGAAAGAGCAAGGGCTTCGCTGATTTCATAAAGGAAATCACTACACCCAGCCGTATTCTCGTAAGCGAGCTAGAACATGTTGTCACGCCCCAGAGCGAAGTCAGTTTCCAGCTGACCCTCCTTAACAATAGCCGTCTGGAGAATGTGGGCATTGAAGTTTCCCTGCTCGATGAAAAGGGCAAGGTCGTAAGTACCAAGACCCAGTCTCCCGAAGAGCCTGTGGGCAAGACGAGCCTTACCCAGCTTGGCATCTGTACTCTCATGGCACCTCGTAGTGTGGGCAAATACCACATTAAGCTGACACTCAAGGATAACGGCAAGGAAGTCCATTCTTCTACCGAAGACCTGATTGTTATCGAACAAGCAGACGTGAAGTCTGCCATGAAGAAGGTCTGCTTCCTGGACAACAGCGAAGAATCCAGCGATGCCCTGGCGGCACTCTCTGGCCCTGAAAAGATTATCTTCACGGCCAACCTTAGTTCCTGGCCCGACGAAATTTTGGATAAAATAGTAGACGTAACCAAGAACGGCGGCAAGACACTACTGCTTTCGGACATGACCCAAGACGACGTGGACTTCTTGAACCAGAGCCACCAATTCGACTGCACGCTGGAATCCCACTGGACCACCGGTGCCAACGGTATCAGCCTGCACTATATCCCTGATGGTTCCGAGCTCCTGAAGGTTTTCGGAAGCAACGTGCTGGACCATACAGCCGCATCCGTCATGCCGAGTCTTTCCATGAACAAACTGGAAGGCGCGAAGGTCTTTGCAGAGTCCATATCCATCAAGGACGGCGAGATTAAGGGTGGCGTGGACCTGCAGATGTTGCCCTTCGGCAAGGGAAAGATCATGTTCAACCAGTTCAATATATTTGAGGGTCTAGAAACAAACGCCCTGGCGGATAAACTCTTTACCGCCATTGTAGACATCCTCTAAAAAAATGATTCACTTATCAAAATGCCCCTTATGGGGCATTTTTTTATGATTACTTCCGTTTTTGCATGGCATTAAACTTATATTTAAACCATGAATTTTTTAAAGCTTTTCCCGATTTTCATTGCCCCGATTATCCTGGCCGGATGTGCCGGTTCTTCCAATGGGGACGACCTCGAAGTCCCAACCGACCTTCCCCCAATCTGCCGTGACATCGACTTTGTGGCTAACCCCGACATGCGCGAAATGTGCGGTGTCCGAAAGGTCCACAATAAGGCCTATAGGAACATCCCGCAACAGCGCTACCTGATTAACCCCAACGGGACGTCCATCGTAAAGACCGATGGCAAGCTGGAACTCCGTTTCCAGAACTCCCTGCCCCTATTCCTAGATGGCCCCATTACCCGCGAACTCCAGTTCAATCAAGAAAAAAGACTGGAAAAAGTCCAGAACACATACGATTACCATGAAATCTATAGTGGCAAGGAGCGCATCCGAATCTTCAAGATGGGCATTCCCACCGATATGGGCAACACCTACGACTTCTGTTTCCGCATTCCCGAAAAGAAAGGTAATGCCAGAACCCGCAGCGTAGCCATGGGTAACCATATCGAAGCCATGACATGCGATGATTTTGATAATCTTGTAAGCCAGGATGAAGCTCGCAAGGCTGCCAAGAAGAAGTAAGTTGCGTGGCCAGCGAAAGCAAGTACATACACAACGCTCTTAAACAAGTCCACCTGGAAACGTCCTGCACCTCAATAAACGGATTTTCCATTTCGGGACTTGCTACGTATTTGCAGTTCCCCGAACTTGATTTCGTGGTAGACATGGGAGAATGCCCCCTATCGGCCACTTCCATCAATCATGTCTTCTTAACCCATGCCCATGGCGACCACGCACGATGCCTGATGCGGCACCATAGCCTTCGAAAGATGATGGGCGTAGAAAGGGACAGCGTCTATTACCTACCCGAGAAAATCGTGGAGGGTGCAAAGGAGTGGATCCGTGCCGAGGCCATGTTCGAAGGAGTTCCTGAAAACAAGTTTCGTCTACCCGAAATCTGTGCTGTCGAACACGAAAAGATGATACCGCTCAAGTACCGCAAGGACCTAGTGCTGAAACCTTTTGAGGTCAAGCATTCTGTCCCCGCCATGGGAGCAACATTGTACTTGCATAAGCGCAAGTTGAAAGACGAATATCTTGGCAAGACCCCAAGCGAAATTATCGAACTCCGAAAAAACAATGTGGAAATTACGCGGGAAGTCTTTGAGCCTCTATTGAGCTTTACCGGAGACTGCCTGGGGGAAAGCCTTATTCAAAATCCTGAAATTTTCAGATCAAAAATTCTCGTTACGGAATGCACATTCCTGGACGAAGCAGACGAGCCCATGAGCCGAAAGAAGGGGCACACTCATCTGCAGCATATCGTTGAAGCCCTGGAAAAATTCAGTGACAAAATTCTTTGCGAAAAAATCATTCTCACACACTTTTCCATGAAATATTCCGAAAGGCATATCCGCGATACACTCGATAAGAAATTGCCCGAAAGATTCAAGGAAAGAATCATCCCGTTTATCTAAAATGGAAAAAGAAGAAAAAGAAGTTATTGTCCCCGAGTTCTACAGGGACTTAAAAGAGGACCCTGAAAAGAAGGGCCTTTGGCACTACGTATTCCGAAGTGATGACGGAAGAAAGCCCATCCGCACACCAGACGGCAAGCCCCACAAGCTCCCCTTCCAGTGGAAGGACATGTTCGAAAATGAAAACGGCCACATAGAGGTGGAAATCGGTAGCGGCAAGGGAACATTCATGATTGAATACGCCCAGAAGCACCCGGACTATTTTATTATGGGAAGCGAATGGGACTACACCTGGGCAGCCTTCGCCCACTCCCGCATGGAGAGTCGCAAGGTTCTGAACAACGCTGCCATGTTACGAGGTGACGTGTTCTATTTTTTACGTGATGCCGTCAAGGACAATACCGTCGATGCATTCCACATGTATTTTCCGGACCCTTGGCCCAAAGAACGCCACCACAAGAACAGACTTCTCCGACCAGACTTTTTAGCTGAAGTAGCCCGTGTCTTGAAACCCGGAAAGCGGCTGTTCTACTGGGGTACAGACCACAAGGAATATAACGAAATCGCTCTGGAAACATTTGATGCTTTCCCAGGATGCACCATTATTGAACGCAATACGGCAGAACCGACAGAGGGTATTTCCACCGGTTTTGAACGCAAGTACCGTAAAGAGGGGCGTCCCATTTACAGGAGCGTAATCGAATTTGAAAAATGACATTCTGTGTCACACCGAATTGCTAACTTTGCTCCAATGTTAAAACAGCTTTCCATTAATGGTTTTACGCTCATTGCCAAACAAGAAGTTCCCTTCCACGAGGGCTTTACAGCTATTACTGGCGAAACTGGCGCAGGCAAGTCCGTACTGATGAAGGCTCTCCGCTTAATCTGCGGAGACCGCGGGCAGTCTTCCATGGTCCGTGCAGGTGACGAAAAAGCGGTCATCGAGGGCATATTTGACCTAAAGAAACTTCCGAAAGTTAAAGAGTTGCTCGCCGCCCTCGAAATTGACAGCGATGATGAACTCATTATCCGAAGGGAAATCCTAGAAAACGGCAAGGGCCGTGCCCGAGTCAACGGATCCGTAGTCAGCCTCTCCGATCTGGAACGGATTGGCGACATGCTCATCCAGATGCACGGCCAAAGCGAGCAGTTGCTCCTGCGGGACATCAAGACCCACACCCAGATGCTGGACGACTACGCAGGCAACAATGACCTGCTTAAGAGCTATTCATCTCTCTGGAATGAATGGAACTCCATCAAGAACGACATTCACGAGACAGAAACCAGGGCCAAGGACTTAGCTGCTCAGAAAGACTTCCTGAAATTCCAGTTTGACGAGCTTTCCAAGGCAAGTCTAAAACCGGGTGAAGAAGAAGAGCTAGAAGAAAAAGTCCGTCGCGGAAGTAAAGGCGAAATCGAGCAGAACTATCTAATGGAAATCCAGGGCCTTATCGGAAACGACAACGGCCTGCTGGACCAGACACAAAGCCTGCTTTCTAAACTGAAATCTCTTTCACAAAAAATTCCGCGCTACGAAGAAGAACTCAACGCCCTTTTAGAGGTGTCCGACCCCTTCCAGAGCATCTGCAAGGATCTGATGCACCGAACACCAGAAAAATCCCTCAGCGAAGCGGAACTGGACAAGGCAAATGGACGTATCGCCGAAATACAGAAACTCAAGCGCAAGTACCACACCGATGTACCGGGCCTGCTAGAACTTGCGGAAAGACGCAAAGAAGAACTAGGCTGTATCGAGAATCTCGACAGCGATCTAGAAGAGCTGAACAAGAAACTCAAAATCTGTACCGAAAAACTGGATAAAGCGGCCTGCGAACTATCTGAAAAACGGAAAGTGGCAGCGTCTACCTTTGACAAAGCTGTAGAAAACAACCTCCAAACTCTGGGAATGCCCAAGGCTGTCTTCACAACAAGGATCGATGAGCAGCCTCTCGCCCCGAATGGCAAGGACCACATTGAGTTTCAGCTGGCTCCCAATCCAGGCGAAGGCCAGAAATCCCTGCAGAAGGCCGTTTCTGGCGGAGAACTTTCCCGTGTGTTACTTTCCATCAAGAGCGTCATGGCTGAACTTGACGCCGTACCCCTGCTTATTTTTGACGAGGTAGACTCGGGAATTAGCGGAGAAATAGGCAACCGCATCGGAGAAGCACTACGGAACTTGGGCAAGCACCATCAGGTACTCACCATCACCCACCTTCATCAGGTAGCCAGCCGCGCCAACCACCAGCTTTCCGTCAGCAAGGCCGAGACAGACGGCAGAACATTTACTACCATTAGGGACCTGGATTTCGAAGGACGAATTGACGAACTGGTCCGTATGCTGGGCGAGAACTCCGAAATAACCCGAGAACACGCCAGACAACTTTTGGAGAATAATCGATGAACGAGGCTTCAAAATCGGAAGTTCGCTTCCGCAACCGCCTATGGAGCGCACTTAGGGCGATTGTCTTTGTCTGCGTCATTGTATTCATCTGGCTTGGCATGTCAAAGATGGCGATTGCCTTTGTGGCCATCGCCCTTGTAATGGGGTGGTACAATCTATACCAGCTTCGAGGGCAGGACATTGAAAAGCCATACTATAAGCTATGGCTGAACTTTATCGATGGGTTTCTCTCCTTTGCGGTCATGACCAGCATCTTCGTCCGCGATCTGGTGTATTCCGAAAGCGTTGAAAAAATTCTCGGTGTAGGTTGCGCACTGCTCCTCGCCCGTCTTATTGCCCATACCCTATTTTCGCTGGGAGTCCTTCGCGAAGGGAAAAAATTGCCCCACAAGAGGCGCTGGAGCAAGCTTGCCAACTTGGCCACGACAATCACCATGGGCGTCTACTTGCTGAACCTTGAAGAATACCAACAGATTTGCATGGTGGCTACCATCCTCTTGATTCTCGCCTCTACCGCAGCTTACGCCTACTGGTACTATCGTGATCCCGCCCACCGCAAGCCCCTATCCATTGCAAGCCAGCTCACTATGAGTCGTATTGTACTTACCCCCTTCTTCTTGTGGGTATTCTTCTACGACAACGACCTGGATTACAGCAATAACAGTCTTGTTTTTAAAGTCCTCGCCTTAGTCATGGTTCTTGGATTCATGCTCACCGATTTCCTGGATGGAAAGCTAGCCAGAGCCATGGGCGAAGTCAGCACCCTCGGTAAATACCTGGATCCCTTCAGCGACAAGATTTCCAACATGACCATCTTCATGTGCTTCATTGCCACAGGTTACGCTCCTGTCTGGATGGTAGCTCTCATCTATTTCAGAGAATCCAGCGTGGAAACGCTCCGTACGCTAGCCGCTAGCGAAGGCCTGATTATGCCCGCCCGCAAGAGTGGTAAATGGAAAACCGCTCTACAAGGTATTGGCATTGTGGCTATACTCCTGGGAGCCATAGATCCTGTCCAAAAGTTCATTCCCAACTTTGAAAGCATTTGGCATGTCTTCCCGCAGGCCGTCATGGGAGTCATTACCGCTATCACGATTATCAGCGGCATCGACTACTTTGTATCCAGTAAGCATATTCTGAAAAAATTCGTCTAGCCCGACTGCTCAACGCCCCGGACTATCATGTGGCAGAACCTGAATTTTAATTTTGAGCCCTACGACTGGTTACTCATCTTTATGGTGACAGCCTTGGGCACCGCCAGTGCCTACATGAAGGACCCGCAGTTGAAGGCGGTGGCAGCCACCATTCCCATTCCCTGCGGGTTTGCCTATATTGCTGTCGGACTCCCTATGGGAACCGCCAACGCCATCTCTGCTCTGCTTTGCCTCATGTATGTCCACGTGGTAAGAATAGGGCACAACAAATTACATATTCCAATCGTTCCCTCTATCATTATCGGACTTGCCCTTTTTGTAGTCATTGGCACGACGCTCCAACCTATTGTTCCCGACAGCGAGCCGGTCTTTTTCGCCGTGTGCCTTTTTGATTTTCTGTTAGGCGTCCTGATTTATTTCAAGCAACCCTACAAGTCAGGCGTTCCCTATAAGACTCCACTACCAGTCTATATCAAGGCACCGGCTATCGCCCTGGTGGTTTCGGGTCTAATGGTCATCAAGCGGCTCATGGGCGGTTTTTGCACCAGTTTTCCCATGATGAATTCCATCGTGAGCTACGAATCACGTTATTCCCTAGGCGACCAATGTCGACAGCTTCCGCTTTTCTTGATTGCGGGGCCCTTCATGTTCGTTGAAATGCGACTCCTGGAAACACGGCTCGGGCTGAACCACTGGATTGTGCTGCTGTGCGGGTACATTCTATTCGCCTTCATCTACTGGCCGTTGAACAAGAGACTAAAACTTCGAAACGCCAAGGCTGATCGAGCCTATCGGCATTGGGCACGTCATCATGGATGAATTCAAGTTTAAGACAATCGCCCGAATTAGAAGCGATTTTCCGGAAAAATTCGGAATTCCAAGGCAAAGTGGAATTCTGAAGGGCCTCAAGTCCCTCATTGTCTTTGAAAAAGAATTCAAGAATGTAGATGCCTTACGTGGACTAGACGGTTTCAGTCACCTCTGGCTCCTGTGGATTTTTTCCGAAAATATTCGTGACACGTGGAAACCTACGGTTCGGCCGCCCAGGCTTGGCGGAAACACGCGGTTGGGAGTTTTTGCCACCCGATCCAGCTTTAGGCCCAATCCGCTGGCCATGTCCTGCGTCAAGATAGAAGAAATCCGAGAAGACAAGGAGTTTGGCCCTGTCATCGTCGTAAGTGGCGCAGACCTGATGGATGGAACGCCCATCGTGGACATCAAGCCCTACCTCCCCTATGCCGACAGCATTCCCGAAGCTATCGGAGGATTTGCCGCAACGGCACCAAAGACAAAACTGCAAGTGGAAATTGCAGAAACAGAACTTGAAAAGATAGAACAAGATAAGCGAGAATCCCTAACGGAACTGTTAAGGCAGGATCCACGCCCTCATTACCAGGATGACCCCTTACGAATTTATGGCCTGAAATTCGGCAGCCACGAAATCAAGTTCCGTGTCGAAGGGGAAAAGCTTACCGTCATTGATATAATATGATTCTTTTACTATCTTTGCGCCCATGTTGAATGTTTCCAATGTAAGTCTACAGTATGGCAGTCGCGTTCTCTTCAAGGAAGTAAACCTCTCCTTCAAGCGCGGCAACTGCTACGGAGTCATCGGTGCAAATGGTGCCGGAAAATCTACGTTCCTGAAAATCCTTTCTGGAGAACTGGAACCCAACACCGGTGAGGTCACCAAGGACCCGGGCGAACGTATCGCCGTCCTTAAGCAGGATCACTTCGCCTACGAACAAAACACCGTTCTCGAAACCGTCATGATGGGTTTCCCTGAACTCTATGAGTTGGGCAAGAAGCGCGACGAACTCTACGCGCTCCCCGAAATGACCGAAGAACAGGGCATGCAGGCCATGGAAATCGAGACACGCTTCGGCGAAATCGGCGGTTACGAAGCCGATTCCAACGCTGCTGTGCTTTTGAAGGGGCTGGGCATTCCCGAAGAATTCCACTACAGCCTAATGGCAGACTTGGACGGTGGCCAGAAAATCCGCGTCCTCCTCGCCCAGGCACTGTTCGGCAACCCGGACATCCTGCTGCTTGATGAACCGACGAACCACCTTGATTTGGAAACCGTCGGTTGGCTTGAAGACTACCTGGAGCGTTTCGAAAACATCGTGATTGTGGTGAGCCACGACCGTCATTTCTTGAATGCCGTCTGTACCCACACTTGCGATATCGACTACGGTAAAATCAACATTTACGGCGGTAACTACGAATTCTGGTACGCCGCAAGCCAGCTCGCCCAGAAGCAGCGCAAAGACCAGAACCGCCGCGCCGAAGAAAAGATTGAAGAATTGAAGGCGTTCATCCGCCGCTTTGCCAGTAACGCAGCCAAGGCCAAGCAGGCCACCAGCCGTAAGAAACTCCTCGACAAGATGACTGTTGAAGAAATGCCGGCCTCTAGCCGTAAGTTCCCGTGGGTCAACTTCAAGATGGACCGGGAACCGGGCAAGATTGTGCTGGAAGTCAAGAACGCAACCATTGACGGCGGCGACGGGATCATCTGCAAGGGACTGGACTTCAGCCTGAACAATGGCGACAAAGTCGCGCTCGTCGGCGAATACGACACGCTCAAAACCGCCTTCTTCCAACTCATCGCCGAAGAAACCAAGTGCCCCGATGGTGTTCTCAAGTGGGGCAACACCATTAGCTACAGCTACTTCCCCAAGAACAACGACGCCTACTTCGGCACCGACCTCTCCCTCGTGGATTGGCTACGCCAGTACAGCAAGGAACAGGATGAAACCTTCATCCGTGGATTCCTGGGCCGTATGCTTTTTACCGGTGAAGAAGCCCTCAAGAGCGCCAACGTGCTCTCCGGTGGCGAAAAGGTACGCTGCATGCTCTCTAAGATGATGCTTGCAAACGCTAACTGCCTACTTCTCGATGAACCGACCGCACACCTAGACTTGGAGGCCATTACCGCCCTTAACAACGGCCTGACCGCATTCCAGGGTCCGATTGTCTTCTGCTCCCAGGACCACGAATTTGTACAGACGGTTGCTAACCGAGTCTTGGAACTCACGCCAAACGGAGTACTCGACCGCAGCATCACCTTCGACGAATGGCTAGAGACCAAGAAGAAGAAAAAATAGGCGAATTTAGCCGTTTTTTCCCTTGACAGAGTGAATCCACATTTATATATTTGCTCCGTTGCTTGGGAAACCAGGTAAACCACAATGGGGTGGTAGCTCAATTTTGGTTAGAGCACCGGCCTGTCACGCCGGAGGTTGCGAGTTCAAGCCTCGTCTATCCCGCGAAAGCCCTCTCTCTCGAGAGGGCTTTTTTGCGTTCTAATGTAATTAATCTCAATAAGGAAGACGCCGGTCCTTCGGACCGACGTCTTTTTCGATGAGTGTATAAACTACTTGATCTTGTGACCCTTTAAATTGTACTTCACTCCATTCTTTTCCACGTAGAGCATCTGATCTTTGAAGCGAAGTCTTGCTGCCGTTGTTTCTGTTGTATTCATATTACGGCTAAAATCAGAACGAATAGCGGAGCTTCCTTCGTTCCACGCAATACCCTCTTTCGCAAAAGATGGCGCATGGCCGTTGTGCAGAGCCTCAATGGCACCTGCCAAGTAGGCCGCGGGAGAATTCCAGTTAATAGCCACCTCGTTTGTTGCATAGCTGCACTCATTGTCATAGTATGACTTAGCCGGTGCACCATTTACGCGGTAGTCCCTACATTCCCAGTCTTTGGAGCCAATATCATTGCCGCCGAGATGCGGGCCACCTACGAGCATGCCAGGAACCGGATCCTGCACGCCATCAGCCTGGCTCGGGCGGTGGTGCGGGTGCATCGGAGACTTGGAGCCGAATCCGGTCACATACGACATGTCCATCGGGTTCTTGCCCAGCAGGTAATCAAGTGTCTTGACGGCGCTCTGGTAATACTTCTTGTCACCCGTCAGGTAGTAGGCATAGAGTAGCTTTACGCCTATGTTGGCAGCGGCACTATTGGAACCCCAGTAAAAATCATTCTTTGTCATGGGCACTCCAAAACCGGTAGTGGCATTTTCTACATAACTATCAGCCACCTTCAGCAAGGAATCCCTGGCCGCAGCCCCATCACTAAAATCACCAGCATGGGTCGCCTTGGTATAGGTAACGATACCACTCATATCCTGCCATCCCGGAAGATTCATCGAAATGCCACTGGCGGAATATGAATCATCCTTCGTCGTCACGAACAATTCGGCTGCAGCAAAGTTCTTCTCGTCATTAGCGTTTTGGTCTTCGTATGCACCTGTTCCGACGTCACTCGGGTTCTCCTTGTAAAGCGTGTTAATGTTCTGTGAACCCCAGGCGTAGGCCTTCTTGGCAGCCTCAAGCGCTGTGCTTGCAAACGCCGCATCATACTTCTGATACACACGCGCAGCCACGGCCATCACACCAGCAAAGTCAAGCGTCGCCGTAGCGCTCTTGCCGATAATATAACGCCTATCCGTATCATCGCTCGGCATCACCGTCCCGCTGAAATCCAGCGTCGTAAGCTTGTGGTAGACACCCCCATCGGCGGCCTGCATGGTAAGCATCCAGTCCAGGTTATACTTGATTTCGGCCAAAAGGTCCGGCAAATTGCCGTCGGCCGGGATATTCCACTTAACGTTGTCAAAATAAGTCGGGAAATGCTCATAGAGGCACAAAAGCGTGTAGGTAGAAATGCCCGAGTTCACAATGTACTTGCCGTAGTCACCAGCATCGTACCAGCCCTTGGGACTGCTGATGGTGCCACTTCCACCCGTAGCGGAGCTATGGAAAAACACGTTGTTGTCGGGGTGACCCGCGCTGCGTTTCCACTTGCCTGCATACTGTTCTTCCAGAGCCATAGAGGCTCGCTGATAGTAGAACCATTTCAGGAGTGCCTTTGTGACATCACTATAGGCATTATCGGCAATTTTCAAATCCCTGCGAACTTCTTGGCCGTTCACCTTGATGGTGTACGTTCCAGGGGTCTTGAGTTCGGAGAAATCGACGAGCTGCACGCTCTGGCCACTAGCCTCCCAGTACGCGGCATCGGAAGGCGTCACCGTGAGCACCGTCTGGCCGGACTGATTGACAAAATCCACATTGCCGTTGCCTTCAAACAGCGTAAGTTCCTTGAAATCGCTAGTGCGATAACCAATCTGGTTGATATAGGCGGCGGTCGCAGCGAAAGAAACACTAGCCGTAGCTAGGATAGCGGATGTGGTCAAGAACCAGGCTTTCATGATTTACTCCATAAAAAAAGTGGTCAACTACCATAAATATACCCCAAAAAGCAGAAAAAGGGCTTTTTTGCCCTCAAAAAAGCGTTTCCTGTGGGAAACACCCCGCCACTCATCGTGACAGGGTGCATTTTGTAATTATTCCGAGCGGTCTCCGTGAGCAACAAAGCCCTCGGGTGTTAACCGAGGGCGGTTGCGAGAGCGAGGCGATATCACATTCTTGTTGATGCGATAGAGCCGAGCGGTCTCTACGACACGAGCATCATGGAGAACACCATGACGAACAGAGCGACGGTTTCGCCGACGCCGAGCACCATCAGGTAGTTCACCAGGCCCTTGCCGGTTTCACCGAGGGCGTTGCAGGCGTCCGCAGCGGACTTGCCCACGTACCAAGCAGAGGCCATCATGCCGATGCCACCGAAGATGCCCACACCCAGGTATGCAGCCCAGTTGGCCGGAGCCGCCTGGGACTTGTTCAGGATGTACATCATCAGCAACATGCCGTAGATTGTCTGCGCAATCGGCGCGCCCACAAAGATGAGCAGCGTAAACAGCGCGTTCTTACCCTTGAGATACGCCTTCTTCCAGGCCCCGATGGCCGCCATGCCGGCAGTCCCGCAGCCCAGCGCAGAACCCACCGCGGCAAGGCCCA
>CACZII010000014.1 GCA_902781185.1 Fibrobacter succinogenes | reverse complement strand
GGATTCGGACTTCGGGGTCACGTAGGTCTTGCCCTTGATGCCGAAGAAGTTTGCCGGACCGCATTCGTCGATGTACTTCTTTTCCTTCGCGTCCAGATAGATAGTGCTGGAGTAGCCCAGCTTCTTGGCTTCGGCGAGGGAAAGCAAGCTGGCAGCGTAGTTACCGCCGACCTTCACCGTACCCGTACCCTGAGGAGCGGCGCGGTCGAAGTTGCGGCTAATCATCATGTCAACAGGCTTGAAACCGTCCTTGAAGTACGGACCCACCGGAGTCACGAACATCAACAGCAGATATTCGTCAGCGGGCTTCACACCCACTTCCGGGCTCATACCGATGAGGAGCGGACGGATGTAGAGCGTTGCACCGTAGCCGTAGGGCGGCACAAAGCGGGCGTTGGCCTTCACCACGGTGTGGACCATCTCGCGGAACAGCTCGACCGGCGGCACGGCCATGAGCACGCGGTTCGCGGTATTCTGCATACGCTTCGCATTCTCGTCAACGCGGAAGATACGGACCTTGCCGTCCTTGCCCGTGTAAGCCTTGAGGCCTTCGAAACCTTCCTGGCCGTAGTGCAAGCAGGTAGCGGCCATGTGGATGCTGATGTCCTTGGAAGAGGAAACTTCAATCTGGCCCCACTGGCCGTTGCGGTAGTAGCAGCGGACATTGTAGTCGGTGTCGTAATAACCGAAGGGGAGCGTCTTCCAATCGACAGTGTTCAAATCAATCGTAATAACCGAAGGGGAGCGTCTTCCAATCGACAGTGTTCAAATCAAACATATATTCACCTTTTTTTTGCAATTGTGCATTTTTAAAGGTATCATTCGGTACCGCACAGAAAAATACAATTATGGGAGGTCTTTGGGCAAGGGCGCCCCTCAAAAAAGCCTAGAAACAAACTCACTGGACACCGCAGGTTGCTGGCACGTCAAGATAAAACTCCAATGTTGCCCCATTTACAAGGGTTCTTGCAGGCATAGACACAGAAATGTAATCGGACCCGTTAATGGCGACATTATTTACAGAACCATCGAGAGCTCCCGTGGGGGAATCTTCACGTGCAACTAGGCAAAATACAGAACTGTTTGGTGCATCAACCTTCAAGGCAACCGTAGATGTCCCTGCAGGGAGCTTTATGGCACCAGCATTTTGAGTCGCGACAATCTCGTAACTTGAACCATCCGTCACCTTCACTGCAGTACAGGTAACATCTACCACCGTATTGTCAGTGTTGCCAACCTTCAATACCGGAGCATACGAAGCTGTAGGAGCATTAAACGATTTGGTGAAAGTTGTACCACCATCAACTCCATCCCAATTATAGGTCGATAGATCGGATGCAGATACACAGCCCGTCACACTCCAAGTAACATCAGGAGTTGAAATATAGTCAACAGAAGCTGCTGACGTGGTGCACTTGCAACCCTCAATCGGATCGCCATTCACTTGGACTGGAGAACAAGTCAAATTGTAAGTGGAGGCGCCCAAACTAATCACAAGCGAGGCACTATAATCTCCAGATGTTGTATACGTTACCGCTTGATTTAAACCGTTCGTCCCTGTTACCTCCGCCGTAGCAGGAGATCCTCCTTCGAAAGTCCAAGAAAAACTGGCCTTCATAAGCTGAGTCGCTTCTATTTCAGGGCCTTTTGTAAACTTCCACTTTACTGAGCCTCCCTTCTTAACAACATCCTTTTCCGGGCCACAGGTGCCGACATCGGTACCAGGATTTTGTACGCTTATGGAACTAGACGACAGTTCCTCAGACGATGAAGAGCTGCTATCTTCCGACGAACTGCTTTCTTCAGACGAAGAACTATCCTCTAAGGAAGAACTACTCTCTCCAGATGACGAATTCTCCTCAGATGAGGAACTACTTCTTTTTGAAGAAGAACTTTCTTCAGACGATACGGAGTTGCTTTCCTCAGAAGAAGAACTTTCTTCCTCTACCGACGAACTGCTTTCTTCAGAAGCCGACGATTCTTCGAAAGAAGAAGATGAACCTCCAGAAGAGGAGGTTTCCCCGTTTCCAGAGGAATAAGGCTTTATATTAAATCCAGGAATAGCATCAAGTCCATACAGATTACTTGAATCCGTGGAAGACACCGTATCATCGCACGCAAAAAGGCAAAGGGCGAAAGCTAGTGCCCCAAAAACGCCTAACAAATTAACGAACCGCATAGATACCTCTTATGAGAAATATAACAATCTACTTCACCGAGATATGTGCGGTCTGATAGCCTATCCGCAACAAGTAATTACCCGCATAGGGTACAGAGATTGTAAAATCAGGGGTATCGACACGGCCAGAAAGAATGATCCTTCCCTGCAAATCGAACAACGCATAAGGGCTGCCAACCTTTGCACTAGTCAGCAGCACCTTCAAACCATCCACCAAAACGTGGAATTGCGGAACCTGCGGTTCATGGGGCAATGCTATCGGGAAAAACCAGCTACCCTTAGATGAACTAGACTTCACTCTTGCGCCAGATGAGCTAGACATAGCCTTTGCGCTAGAGGAACTGGATTTAGCGGAACTGCTAGAAACAGGTTTTGCCTTGGACGATGAAGACCTTACGCTAGACGAACTTGAACTGGCAACGCTGCTGGAACTGGGCAACGTATAATTCTTGACAACGCCACTAAAATTGGGCAAGGGGTCTCTGCCTACGTCTTGCCCCCAGATAGAGCCTTCTTCGCCATCATGCAGGGCATACGCCACCGTACCATTTTCAAACTGGGTTCTGGATGCCAAAGTTCCATGCTGCTCCGCAGCCCCAAGGATGCCCAAGTAATAAGTATTTACAACAGCGATGTCTCTTGGGTTTCCTGCAATCAAGGCTCCTATTTCTCTGTACGGGAGTTCACTGTCGGCGGCCTCAACAGCACCCACGCTATAGCAGTTCACAAAGGCCCCGAAAACATAGGTATCAAATCTTCCCACAAGGCCGCCCCCGTATTGATACGCCCGAATGGCAGAAGTACTGTAAGAATTCAAAATCAGGACATTGGTATAGTTATAGTCCTCCACACGCCGAGCAAATCCAATCAAGGCACCTACGTTGTAAACCCCACGCAAATAGGACGCTTCGACCCCCACATTCTTGACAACAACTGGATTCCCCGATGTACCACCACGAACAGTGCCAAATAGGCCTACACCGGTCTTTTCAAGGTTCATGCCCATGTCGCTTTTCACATTGTAGTATAGGCCCGAAATGGTATGTCCCTTTCCATCGAACTCTCCACTGAAATCATTTATCGGAGTCCACCTCATGAAATCCGCCGAATCTTTTTCATTAATGGAGCCGTCCTGCTTTAGAACGTTCTCGTTCACCTCGATATCATTACCCAGGTTGGCGCAAGGAGAATTATCCTTCGCAAAACCATCCGTTCCATTTACTATAGCGGCAAAACCATACAACTCCGAGGCATTCGTAATAACATAACACCCTTCGCCATCTTTTGCAGGAGCCTTTTTCTGTAGCCACTTGGCATACAGCGTTTTATCGCCCGTGGCCTCTGAACCTATTTCAATCAGCCGCTGGCCAGTCAGGTTTTCATTCCCATACCATCCGTTAAAAACAAAACCCTCTTTTGTAACCTGCTTGGGCAAGGTCACTCCAACACCTTCTACATAAGACAAGATTTCTTCGCCAATACGGGTAACGCCGCTCCCTGTCACATAAGATATGGCATAAACCTTCGAGAACTTTGCCCAGAACTCCCGCTGATCAGGGGCTGTCGAGATAAAGGCCGATACAGGCTCACCATTTAATTCAGCGTTATCATACCAACCCTGAAAAGCGTAGCCTTCATAAGAAAGCACAGGAAGTTTAAATACATAACCCGGCGCATACGTCAGAGTTAGCACCTCATTATCCATGCCAGTATGCAACGTCACACTCCCCAGCTCAGGGTTTGTGTCTTCCGAAATTTTCCTAGTAAAGTCCGGATAGCCGGGATTCGCATTCTGTCCCCAAACCGACGCGTCCAACCCTTCGTAATGGTAATTGCGTAGCAGATAAGCCAGCGTACCGTCTTGCATCTTTGTCTTTGGGAGTCCTACGCCATATTCATCTTCATAGCCACCTATCGTTTCATAGTAGATATTCGCATACTTGAAGTTCTCCGCCGCACCCTGACTTCGGCCCAGGATGGCCCCGGAATATTCTGCGTTCTCTTCTATAGAATAAATTTCTCCCGCATTGTAGGCGTTCACCAGCACCACAGAGACGGCTCCTATATTCCCTGCGATTCCCCCTATAACGTCATTCCCCACGACATATCCCAGATTGTAGAGGTTCATTAGTTCAAAAGACCCAACAGCCTGGCCCATAATTCCCCCGGCATAGGAGGCCTTTATTTCTTCATTCAGCGATTCTGCAACCCCAATGTTATAAGAATTGGTTATCTTCGCCGGAAAACCGGCCACGTACCCCACGACGCCGCCCGCCATGTAATCCGCGCCCACATAGCCCGAATTGACGGCCCTTTCCAACTGTATATTTCCGTTGGCGTATCCGACGATTCCCCCGGCCATAGCCGACTTCGATTCTATGCGGGAATGATTGCGGACGTTACGTATGGTCACAGGATTGGATGCCTCTACCGAACCCACAATGGCCCCTACAAGAGCGGCTCCCCTAAAAAAAGAGTAGGCTACACCCACTTCCTCTATGAGGACTGGACTGTTGCTACCGCTGGAGCTAACGTTGGCAAATAACCCAACTTTGCTTTGTGTTTCGTCATTGTAATAAAGGCCAAATATGAAATTTCCCTGGCCGTGGAAGGTCCCGCGATAATCCTTCATAGGGGTCCATACGGCAAACTTCGCCGTGTCCGCCTCGTTCAGGTATCCGTCTTCGGTCAAAACCCCCTCGTTCACCACGATATCGCCATCGAGCCTAGCGCAGGCTGCAGGGTTTGCCGCCTTGGTTGCGGTGCCGTTTACAACTTCTGCAAAGCCGTACAATTCTTCCTTGGTCTTAATAATATAACAGCCATTTATTGTAACCGGACTTTTGGGCGTGATAGTCTCAGCGGCATTGGCAAATATGGCAAAAAAAGCCAAAATGCCAATAAGGCATAATTTTCTTGTCATGTAAATCTCCACCACCCCACGCCGAATATAGGAAATTCAGCGTTGACAAAAAGTCAACGTTATTTGCTCTCAGGGGCGGTTTTTACGGCATTTCCGGGACTAATTTTATACCAATCGTAAAATTTAGGAGTCCGTATGAAGTCACTAGGGATGGCATTGGGTGCACTATTATGCGCAGCAACAATCACCGCTGCAGCCGAAAACCCCCTCACGCTGTGGTACAGCAGCGATGCCGGCGATTCCTTTACCGACGCGCTTCCCATAGGAAACGGCTACATGGGAGGCCTTATCTATGGCGGCGTCACGAAAGACGTAATTCTTTTGAATGAAAGTACTGTCTGGAATGGCTACCCCGGCGACAACAATAAGCAGGGGGCAGCAAACTATCTGAAGGACGCCCGCGACGCCCTCTTCCGTGGCGACTACCGTACGGCGGAATCCATCGTTAACGACCGCATGATAGGCCCCGGCCCCGCAAGTTTCCAGCCGGTGGGCAATCTTATCATCAACACATCCCACAATGGCGCGACCAATTACAAGCGTGAACTGGACCTCAAGAAGGCTATCGCCAAGACAACCTATTCTGCAGGCGGCGTCACCTATACTCGCGAATATTTTGCAAGCTATCCGGACCATGTCATTGTGGTACACCTCTCTGCCGACAAAAGCGGCTCCGTAAGTTTTAGCACCACCATGACAACTCCGCATCGCACCAACAGCATGACCTCTAGCGGAGACACTCTCATTTACAATGTCACGGTAGAAGCGATCAAGTTCCAGAACCGCCTTTTTGCCATGCATGACGGAGGCACAGTCAGCACATCAAATGGAACTATCTCGGTAAGCAACGCCAATTCGGCAACGCTTATCCTCACTACAGGAACCAACTTCAAGTCCTTCGAAGACGTCTCGGGCGACCCGGGGGCAAACGCCTCTGCGGTCATCGCAAAGGTGGCCAAGAAAAAATATGACCAGATTCTCGCGGACCACCTCAAGGATTACCAAGCCCTCTTCAACCGGGTAACGCTGAACCTAGGCGAGGCTCACTCCAGCGCAGGCGACATCACCTCGACCCGCGTGAAAAACTTCAATTCTACCAACGACCCCTCCCTCGTAGAACTTCATTACCAATACGGTCGTTACTTGCTCATCGCCAGTTCCCGTAAGGGCGGCCAACCTGCAAACCTCCAGGGAATATGGAACCAGGATACAAACCCGATTTGGGGAAGCAAGTACACCACCAACATCAATCTTGAAATGAACTACTGGTTAGCCGAATCGGCAAACCTCAGCGAATGCGCCTGGCCACTAATTGACAAGGTAAAGTCCATGGTCAAGCAGGGTGAAAAGACCGCCAAGGTGCACTGGGGTGTTGACGAAGGCTGGGTAGAGCACCACAATACCGACCTCTGGAACCGTTCCGCTCCCATCGATGGTGCCTGGGGCATGTGGCCCACAGGCTCGGGCTGGCTCACCACCCACCTCTGGGAACACTACCTGTACAATCCCGACAAGGAATACCTCAAGGATGTCTACCCCACCATGAAGGGCGCCGCCCTTTTCTACCTGAACAGCCTTGTAGAAGAACCCGTAAGCGGCAACAAGTACCTGGTGACAGCTCCTAGCGATTCCCCTGAAAATGACCACAGCGGTTATAACGTCTGCTTTGGCCCGACCATGGATAACCAGATTATCCGGGACGTGTTCAACTACACCACCGAAGCCGCGAAGGTCCTTGGCGTTGACGCCGATTTGCAAGCGCAGATACAGGCCGCCGTCAAGCGGCTTCCGCCCACAAGAACCGGCAAGTACGGCCAGATTATGGAATGGTTCGATGACTGGGACGACCCCACCAACCACAACCGCCATATTTCCCACCTCTACGGACTTTTTCCCAGCGCCCAGATCAACCACGAAGACACCCCCGACCTGATCAAGGGCGCGGCCGTTACGCTGGAACAGCGCGGCGACGATGCTACGGGCTGGTCCCTCGCCTGGAAAATCAATTTCTGGGCCCGCATGAACGACGGCGATCACGCTTACAAAATGATCCGCATGCTCCTCACTCCAGACAAGACCTACAACAACCTTTTCGATGCACATCCGCCTTTCCAGATTGACGGCAACTTCGGTGCGGTTTCTGGAATCGACGAGATGCTCATGCAGAGTCACAACGGGAAAATCCGCATTCTTCCGGCACTTCCGTCCCAGTGGAAAAACGGCTCCATCACAGGTCTCCGGGCCCGCGGAGGATTCACGGTGGATTCCATGGCATGGAAAAACGGGGCTCTCACCTACCTTTCCATCAAGGCCAGCAACAAGGAACTCCTGAATGTAGAATACAAGGGCAATACCGCAAGCTTTGTCTCTTCTGCTGGCGCCAAGTACGAATTCGACGCCAACCTGAAACTTACGAACAAGCCCTTCGAGGCCATAGCACTCCCCGCAAAAATCGAGGCCGAAGACTACACCGCCATGGACGGTATACAGGTGGAACCCGACGAAAATGGCAACCCTAACGTAGGCTGGGTAAACGACGGCGACTATACCGAATACCTGGTGAACGCCCCTGCAGCAGGGACATACAAGCTTACCGCCCGCGTAGCCTCCAAAGCAGAAGAGCCTTCCACCATCACAGTAACGGATTCCAAGGGCAAAACGCTGGCCGCCCTTACGGTGGACCCAGCAAAAACCAACGGCTGGAACGACTGGTACGAAACCTCCGCCGAAATCAAGCTCGAAAAGGGCGAACAGTCGCTCCATTTCGGCTATTCCGGCGAAAGCAGCTTTCTCATGAACATAGACTGGTTCAAATTCGAAGGTGGAACAACCGCCCTTCCTGAGAAAAACAAGTTGGTACAAGCCGATCTAGAAGTTCACCCCATTTCTATGGCACGTGCATCGATAGCCCTCATGGTCCATGCCACGGACAAGTTCGAGGCCCGACTCTACGATATGAAGGGCAATCTGGTCGCCACCCGCCACGGCGCTGGAAACACGCTGGTAGAATTTGGAAACGACGGCAACATTGCACAAGGCAACTACATCGCCGTCGTTATCAAGGGCAACCACCAGAAAGTCCTACGCGTACGCGCCGGCTTCTAGTAGCAAGAACTATCGAATGTTTATCGGGCGGGCCTCGTGGTAGCTACCAGTCGAGACCTTCACGATATACGTACCGGCTGGCAACCTGCCCAAGTTGAAGGTATGCATGTACGTTCCTGCATGCTGCACTCCCGAAATCTTCTGGTCAATAAGCGCACCAAATCCGGTAAACAAACTCATCTTCACATTATCGTTCCGTGGGAGCGTATACTGAACTTGAATTTGCCCACGACGGTATGCGACGCTGATGTGTGATGGAATACCTTTCAGGCCATACATCAGTGCTGAGGTTGTTTTTGGCGCGTTGTTAATCTGGCTGTTACCTTGCTCATTACTCTGTCCATTCTTCTGTTCGCCACCTTGCACGATTTCCGGCACATTTCCCTGACCATTACCCAGGCCACCTTCCTGTATATCAAACTGTCCATTTTCTTGCTCGTTCGTAATGGACACAGTCACCTTAAAGAGAACTGTTTTCCCGTTGTGCGAAAGCCCCTGCGTAAAGCTGTACTTGTCACCGTTAGAAACACGGTTCGGATAGTGTCCGATAGCGAGCGTTCCGTTGGCTAGATCTGCCTCGCTGAACATGTAGGCATTCTCACCCCATTCTACGACATTGCCCTCTTTTCCGAACCAGTGTCCAGGAGCATTTGCAGTGGACTGCGTGACTGTATTTCCGTTCGGTTCTTGCGCAAAGAAGGTAGCCTGCGAAAGCGTTGCCGCAGTAAGTCCGAGCTTCGTCGCCACTTCACTGGCGTCAAAGTTTACAGAAACGGTGGCATAGTTGTCGTCTATCGGGAGCATCACTGCGATGTTATACGTGGTTGCGACATTCGTTCCGTTCCAGGATGAAGAAGATACGCTGCTTGAACTTGTGAACACCTTGCTACTGGAAGAGGCCACAACGTTACTTGAGGAAGACTGATTCACACTGCTCGAGCTTACCGGAGCCTCCCCGATTTCCGGCCAGTCGTAATCTAACTTAAAGTCATTGTAATACTTGACATTTGCAGCCCCTGCTCCGCTAATACCTGTGCCGAGTTTCAACTTATAATCATAATGCAACTTGCGTATGCCCGTGTTGCCAGTGTATTGATAATCGGTATTCACAATCACAGCAAAGACCATCTGCGTTCCGTTTGTAGAAGAAGGGGTCTTGTCTAGGCGGAGCGTTACGGAACCTTCGCCCGTAATAGGTTCGCTATAAACAGGCGTACCATCGGTAGCACGGTAGCACAGCAAGAAGTTCATATTCTTGTTGTTGGAATTCGTTCCATTCGGATAAAAGTTCACCGTCACTTTATTTGCACCGTTCTGCACCTTCAATGGCACCACATTCGAACCAGACCACCCCGGAGTCGTTTCCTGATCCGGTACCAGATACCCACCATTTTCGGTAATAGTCTGGTAGGGTGTCATGGTCCAAGTGTAGCTGTATTTCTTATTATCCCAATAATCCTGCTCCCAATAGGTTTGACTTCCGAAATTGTTATTCAGCAGGTTCTTGATTTCATTGGACCATTTTTTCATGTCGAGCATCGCAAGCCTAGCACGAAATTCGGTAATGAGCCTACGCACACCCGCATCGCCAAGGCCTTTGTCAAGGCCGTAAGTTTCAAGCAGATATTTAGTTTTGCCGTAAGCATTTCCATAAATCCAACGAACCGCACCCGTGCCAATCCATGTCCCGATAAACGTCGGGAAAATGTTGCTGTATTGCGCGCCGCCCAAGAGGTAGCGTTGATTCTTTCCGGTTACGCCACCATCATCGGCACCGCCGCCGGGGCCTCCGAAAGTACCATCAATCAGCCAGCCCGAATAAGTTTCAATCGGCATAAAGGGAGCAATGACTGTTGCCGCATTCAAGAAGCCCATGCCATTGTAAACGCCCTCACGATGACTGAACATATCCTGCTGAATCCAAGTGTTACCCGCTTCTTGAAACCAGTGCGCATCCTTTGCACCGGGGTAGCCGTTGGTCATTGAGTGAATGCCTTCATGGATCATCGCATCCATCTGGGCTACACGATCGCGGTAGGGACAGCTTGTGTTAAAGCTGTACAACGGATAGAATGCGGCAACCACGGCGGTGTAGCCAGCCACCCAACTCTGAAAACCGCCCACCTTTTCTCCGACATTAGCATCGTAGTCGGCATCGCCTGCGCACGTACCCGAGCCGAGATAGTACACAGCGCTGTACTTGCCTTCTTGGGCCTGCTTGTCAGGGGCCCACCCCATCACATCGTAGAGGTACTCAAAATCGGTATCGTACTTTTTGAGAATAGAATCAATGGTCACATCGGTAATGCGGCTATCGCGATCGGCACCCCAATAAAACGCCCACCACTTGCCGGCCTTTTTGCCAGTGACACCCGAACAATTGTTGTTAAACTGTGTCGGCGGTTTAATTTCGCCTATATTTGACTTGGTGTCGTAATCCAAGTCAGAACGATATCCGGGCCATGTGTAGGCATCACCCTCTGCTGCTGTGGCCACCCCTGCCATTCCCGCCGCGAGTGCTGCCGCGGCAATCCATCCCATACACTTTTTCTGCATAAACACACTCCTAATTTGTGCAGTGCTAGAAATAGTTTTTCGCTCCCCAAAATCCTAGGTTTAGAGATTCCGGCAGAAAAGATTCCGTGTTGAAAGCGTGTAAAAAAGGCTTTTTTTTTCAAAATTCGTGTAAGAATTAACTTCTTCAAATAATAATTTCACATTAAATTCAATCAAAATATTGCTTTTTGTGTAAAAATTTTATATCTTAAAAGGTATGAGTATCGCCCTGGAACATCTATTTGACTACGATGATTTCCGCAAGTTTATGCAGGATTATTTCGACGAGCAGAAGAAAATGCGCGCCGTGTTTTCGCATCGTTTTTTTGCGGCAAAGGCAGGGTTCAGTAGTTCTTCGTACTGCCTAAACGTAATCCGTGGGCGATTCAACCTCACGCCCAAATCCATCGAGAAGATTTCAAAGGCCATGGATTTTGAGCCCCTGCAAAAGGCGTATTTTGAGGCGCTGGTGCAGTACAACCAAGCAAGGCAAGTTGACGAACGCGATCAGGCTTGGAAACAGATTTTACAAATCCGCAAGCAGATTGAATTTACACACGTAACAACGCGCGAACAGGCGTACTTTAGCAAATGGTACTACCCGATAGTACGCGAAATTGCGGTAGAATCAAACTGGGACGGCGACTTTCGCGTACTGGCCCGCCAGCTTACTCCGCAAATAACCACGGAAGAAGCCCGCGAAGCGGTAAAGAATCTGCTGGAATGGGGGCTCTTAAAACAGGTGGGCAAGCGCTATAAGCACACATCCCAAATGCTCGATGCCGCAGAAATCCCGCCAATCGCCCTCCGAAAGATTCGCCACGAATACATACAGCACGCCATCGGTGCGGTAGAATCGATGCCTAAGGATGAACGCTTTGCCGCCTTCACCACGCTTGCAATGAGCGAAAATTCTTATAGGTACGCCGTCGAGGTACTAGAAGAGGCCCGCAAAAAGATTATCGCGCGGGCAGCAAACGATCTAGATGTAGAGCGCGTCTACGAGATGATGCTTGTGGCGTTCCCGATGAGCAAGAAGATTGGGAAGGAGACTGAAAGATGAACCGATTGATATTAGCACTTACCACTCCCCTTATTTTGCTTGCCTGCTCTAACAGCGAAGATGTCGCCGGCGGCGTGACCGATATCGGGAATACAGTCGCCCAAGAAACCGACACGATACGAGTCCGCGGAACGGTTGTCAATATGCAAGGTAAAATAGCACCTGCCGCACGACTCGCCCTGTATAGGGACAACGGCGTTGCCATTGTTGATTCTAGCGAAGCTATTGCCGATTCAAAGGGTCAGTTCGAATTCAAGATACCTCATAAGCCCATTATTGCAGATTCTGCTCAGAGCAGCGTAGAAGGAATCTCCGGATTCTATTTGTTCGCAAAATCAGATTCACTTTCAGGCCTCGCTCTTGCGTCAGAAAACGTTGATACCGAAATTCACATCGGTGCGCGCAAAGTTGCCCGCGGGAGCATTTCCGGAGCAACATCAGGCAAAGTCCGTATTAGCGGAACACATCTCGTGGCCAACGTGAAAGAAGACGGCTCGTTTAGCTTTGACTCTATCCCGCCCGGAATGCATGCGGAGCTGATCTATTCCGAAAGTGATTCAGTGCTAGGCCATATCCAATTCTCAATACAGGATAAAGGCGACACGCTAATCATTCCGCAGTTAGAAAACCATAATGGATTCCTATGGAGCCCAGACCTTGACCTGCTTGGCGATGAATACGGGTTCACTTTTTACAATACCGATCAAGTTCTCGACACTGACGCGGGATGGACTACGGTGAACATCGAAATGAATGGCGATGAAGAGGTATTCAATCACGACGGTAAGCTGGCTGATAACGTAAAATACATCGAAGGTATTGGTGGCCGCGCCGTGATGCTAGACAAGGGCCAGTATATTGACCTTGACACGCTCAACCCAACCAATGGCGATTTTACGCTTTCGCTGTGGACCAAATGGAACGGCCCCAACGATGAACACCAGGTGCTTTTCTGTCAGCGCGCTTACTGGAGCGATTCCACATCGCGATTCCAATGGCACTACGAGATGAACAGTAAGTCTTTTGCTGTGATGAAGAGCATGCCCGGCGTACCCGAAGCAGTGTACTTCGGGGATTCGGCCTCTATTCCTGTCGGTGAATGGATTTTCTTGACACTCGTTTCTAGGAACCACCTGGTGAGCATGTACGTGAACGGCGAGCCCGTCCCGATTACGGGTACCAACGGCACCGAATTCTCAAAGGAATTCGTTCCCAACAAGCTGAACCGCAGTGTACCTTTCCGCATAGGCGGTAACGAAATCGAGACTGAGACCTGGAACGGTGCAATCAGCAATGTAATCGTAGAAACGAGGGCACGTAGCCCTGAATGGATTAAAGCCAAATACAGTTCTTATAAGCCTATCTAGGCGTAACCACAGGCCAGTAATTATCGGGACGTTGGTTCAAATAAGTAAGGCGAGTCCAGGAATCATCGCGGAAGCACCCGCCGAGCATAAGCTCGTCAATTACGCCGGCAAAGCCACCGACCTTAAAGTCAGTCAAATTACGAGCATCCGTCCAGGCCGTTTCTTCTGGGTCTGATTCAACCTTAAGGTCGTTTACGTAGAAGTTTGTTTGAGAATTTGTATGATGGCTAAATGCAATGTAGGTCCATTCGCCGGCCTTAACACTCGATTTACCGGACGCCCAAGCGTATTTTACAGAATCAGAATCCGCACCAGGAACCCATAGTTCTACGACAAAGCCCTTGGCCGGATCAAAGCGCAACGCGTATTCCTTGGCCTTTTCAAAAATGGTTTGTTCCTTGTCAACTGCATCAAGCTTTACCCACACCGAAAAACAGAAGTATCCACTACCATCAAAGTTCAAGTTCACCTTACGTGCGCTGTCGGGCTTCGCAGAATTGTCAACATAGAAGTAATAAGCCGAATCAAATTTTATACCGCCGCCCACAGCACCATCGACGAACGCATCTGAATAAACAGAACTAAGTGCACTTCCATCAAAATAACCATACTCGGAAGCATCAGTCACAGGAGAAAGGGCATTGCCAAAATGCCATACCAGAGAGTAGCTTCGGTTCGTCGGAAAAACATCCCGTGCGTAGGCGGAATACTGCAAGCCATCATAAGAAAGTTCCAGTGAATCACCCACGTTCAGCGAATCTACGTTCACCCAGAGCACAGCCTCTTTTGCACGCTTATCAAAATCGGGGTACGAAATCGGAAGTTTTTTGCTACGGTTTCCATTTTTCGATATGCGCACGGCCTCCCAACGGCCGTTCATATTCGCAATCGAATCGAAGGGAAAATTGTCTGCCGTCAGGCGAATGGCAATCGGAATATTGCTCACGAAAGATGTCAGCGTATCCGTACCCTTGGGAAGTGCAAGCGGGGCTACAAAGTTAAAGGAAACAGAATCCCAAGAAATCCCGGCATCCGGCTCAATCACACTCGGCAATACAACGGTCTCAGTATCCCCGGCTACAACTTTAACCTTCTCAAAAGTCAGCGGGCTAAGCTGTTCACGACCAAAGATTACCCGCAAATTAAGTGAACCTGCCGGCAGGCTATCCACCACAATCACGGAATGGGAAACCTTCACAGTCCTATGGATAGTCGTCCCGAGTACCGTCGCAACACCCGTTGCGCCCTCTTCAAGACTACCAGGCCCCTTAATCTTCACCACCCCCGGCGCACGCAGCGTATCGCTTACGGCAAGAGAATCATCCTCTGTTACCTTCACACCCTGCACCAGGAGCCGCTTGCCCGATTTCTCGTGGAAAGCTTCTAGTGCATACGTTCCATCGGGCACAGAATCTAAGCTGTAATAGCCGTTCTCATCTGTCTCGGTTAAAAAAGCGGTCGGCAACGCCTTATCGGACGTAGCATCGTAGCCTTCAGGCACACATTGCACATGCGCATGGGCGGCTAGCTTACCGTCATTTAGCACCAAAATTCCCGCAAGTTCGGGTGACCCGGTCTCGGCGCTGTTACCCGCCACCTTATCGGCAGAAGAACACCCCGAAAAGGCGGCAGCCGCCACCAACATAGCCAGGATGTTCTTACAGGATCTCATCAATACCAATATAAATAAGAATCAAGAAAAATGGAAGGATTTATTGTACATAACGACGCATTACCGTACCCTTTTGAGAATATTCTACGACGATGACGCGGATGGCAGGCATATGCGAGGGCATTCTGTCGCCGAAATAGAGCGGCCTACCCTGCATGTCGAATATGCGGTAGTACGCGGTTTCGGCCTCGGTCGCCCAGTTCATACGTTGCGCAAACAGGGTCGTTCCTCTGCTCGATTCCACGACTTCGCCCGATTCACCCGAAGAAGACTCCGGTTCAGCACTTGAAGAAGACACAGGAGCATTCGGGTCTGTAACCACAATGCGGCCACTCTTAATAAATGTGGAATCATTGTTGGTGGTCGTGACGGTGAAGGCAAACTCACCCGCTTCTGCAGGTGTCCCGCTGATGGATATCTTGCGGTTTGTTTTATCGATGCTGGTCGTAACGCCCGTCGGGAAGCCCTCGGGCACGACCGTCTCGGCTCCACTCCAGGTGTAGCAGAAATCTACAATCGGTTCGCCCAGATTGATGCTCTGGCTGCTGGAACCCCCACCGCACTTTACAACCTCAGGGTAGGCAGTCCCTTCGACAGAGAAGGTCACGAACGCGGACATCTGCGAAAGACCCGAATTGTCCGTCACGACTGCAACTGCGGAATACATGCCCGGCTCAAGCCCACTCGCGTTGACCTGGTAGGGAGCGCTTGTCGCAGAGCCGACCAAAGTATTGCCCACATAGAAGGCGACGCTCTTTACGGAACCGTCGTTGTCCTTTGCATCGGCCTTCAAGGTCACCGTCGCACCCACTTTGAACTTCGCACCCGACGCAGGGGCGGTCATCGAGACCGTCGCCGCCTTGTTGCTCAGTCCGAAAGCCTGGTTGTATTCGGGCATCTTGCCGTAGCGGCCACCCACGCCCACAAGTTTCGGGAGGTCGGTAGGAAGGCTTGAATTGCTGCGTAGTTCGTAAGAATAAGAAGGCGTAAAGACATTGTCGTTGAACGCCGACGCCTGAGATGTTCCATTGTTGTTATAGGGGGTGGAGCTCTTTGCTCCGGTGACCGTCGTATTCTTGAACTTGATCAAGGAATAGGCATCCTTTCCGGCCACCTGAATTTGCGGATTTTTCACATAGTTGTTTTCGTAAAGGACTTGCGTCTTCTTGTCGCTTTTCCCGGAGGCATCAATCACATGCCAGTGGTTGTAATCCACATAGGAATTGTAGATGTGGACCATCGAGGCGTAGGAACCATCCGCCTCGCTCGTCACCTTGGGAACGCGTCCGAAAGAATTGTGCCAATAGACATTCGCAAAAGTCAGCTGCGCCGTTTCAACCAGGTGCATATACGGATCGTAATAGTAGCAGTTGTACTCGTTGCTGCCATCATAGTCTAGATACGAAACGGTGATGCCCTTGACATATTCCAAGTCCATGCCGTCGCTAATCCACTTGTAGCTGATGTGGTCGAACCACATATTTTCAACTTCCTTGCCGCCGCTGCCGCTCACTTCGAGACCATCGCCCCCCTCAATAAGGTGCGGGTTCACATCGTAAAGGGCCAAGTTGCGATAAATGTTGTTCTTGGCACCTTCGTAGGAACGGTTTGACCACGAAACACCGCGCATATTTGCGCCACGGCCCATACCCACGAGGCTCTTGTTGCCCTTGGTCGTAATCCAGTTGCTCCAACTCTTGATTTCACCCGCAGACACTCTCGTGGTCTGTTCGCTAAGGCCAGAACAGCTGTTCTGCGTAAAGCTGATACGGTAAAAGGTGTTGTTGGAATTGACAGTGTTGCCACAGGAAGACTTGCACCAAGTCCATCCCGAATTGGCGGCAGATGTGGCCGCATCTACGAACTTTCTGAAGTCGTAAGTACCTTCGGGCACAAGGATTGTCACCGCATCGTTACTCTGCATATGCTTACGAATAGTGGCGGTATCGCTCGCGATGACGATGTTACCCGCATCGCCGCCGGTGGTATTGGCGCCGAAGCCTTCGGCCTTCACGTTGAACGTGAACAGCAAAACCGCCGTCGGGTCCGTCTCCGCACTCGTCCAGATCCACTTGGCCTGCGTATTTGGAGCAAAACCATTCAAAACCCCACCGCTGGGCATCTTGGTATTCGCATAACTGAGCGTCGTAGCCCCACCCCATTTGGAAAGGTCGCGGCCCTTATTCTTCCAGGAATTGTTGCTTACCACAGGCTTTGATTTCCAGCCACTGCCGGAATAGTAAGACTTGTCGAGATCGTCAATCTGCACCATTACGCCGGGGGCACCCTGGCCATTCACGCCCACGACCGAAATCGCATTCTCGCCGGGCAGGAAAGTCATCGGCACAAAGCGCACGCGGCCCGCCTGGTTGTCTTCGGCAAGGAGCGCCCCGTTATGGTAAAGCCTGTAGCCACCATCAGCCACAATCCAGATACCCGGACCCTCGCCCGCATTGTAGGTCGCGGCCACCAACTACCTCGGAGGGGCTTATCGCCGCGGCGGCAACCCACACTCCGCACGCCACGGTCCCAAACATCCTTTTCAACATAATACACCCTTTCCCGGACAACGCAGACATCTGCACGACTTTCGCGGGAACTAGGTAAAATCTACCTCAAAAAGGGTGTTTTTGCCACCAATTTTTCCGTCGACCCCAATTTACCGTTGTTCCTGGACAACGCTATTATATATCGCCCAGCCCCGCAAACAGGCTTTTTTCTTACATTTATGGCATGGGAGTCACGAAACCGACAAAGAAAATCTTCGAATACCTGGACTACCGGGAATTTCTGAAGGATTACTACAACGCAAAGAAGGAGGCCAACCCGGCCTTCTCGCTCCGCGTGTTCTCGGACAAGATCGGTTTCAAGGCGAAGGACTTCATCAGCCGTGTCATGAACGGCGACAAGAACCTTTCGAGTCAGAGCATTCCCAAGGTTGCTAGCGGGCTCAGGCTCGGCAAGCACGAGACGGAATTCTTTATAGCCCTCGTCAAGTTCAACCAGGCCGAAACCACCGAAGAAAGGAACGCTGCATTTAACGAGATGCAGGCCGTACTCAAGGTCGTGCGATTTGCCGAAAAACAGCAATTGCTCGGACACACTCAGTATATGGTGTATTCTGACTGGAGACACCTCATCATCCGCAGCCTTATAGGCATGTTCGGTTTTGACGGCGACTACGAGGCCCTCGCA
>CACZII010000013.1 GCA_902781185.1 Fibrobacter succinogenes | reverse complement strand
CCCGGTGATCGACGCCCTCGGTGGTGTTGCCATCATCACGGCTGACCACGGTAACGCCGACGAAATGTACGAAATCGACAAGAAGACCGGCATGCCGAAAGTCAACAAGGACGGTTCCTTCAAGGCCAAGACGAGCCACACGCTCAACAAGGTGCCGTGCATCCTTTACGATAACGTAACGGGCGGCAAACTCGGCCTCAAGGAAGGCGACTGGGGGCTTTCGAACATCGCTGCTACGACGGCCAACCTCCTCGGCCTCGAAAAGCACGAAGCTTGGGACGACAGCATGTTAATCATCAAGTAAGCGACTATAGAAACAATGAAGAAAGCTTACGAAAAACCCGAAATCGAGGCCCTCGACTTAAGAGGATATATGGGAGTGCTTGCAGGCTCTGACCGCGGCATTGATGACGACGATGACGATTTTTTTCCAGGAAGTCATGGAAAGGGTCGTGAGAACGCATGCCAGCACGGGGCCATCAAGTGGTTCTGTGACTAGCTTTTCCCTTTATCAAAAAAAGGAGCCCTTTGGGCTCCTTTTTTATTTACTGCAACCGGCCGGTTTCTAGGCCACGGACGGTTTTGAATCGCCTATTGCCGCTAGGGTCTATGATAATGGCAATACCCGCCAAGTAATTAATCCACTTGCCGTTCATCCACTGGCGCAAATCAATTTGCCAGTTGGCCCCATAAATCGTCATGCCCGCCACGAGAAAATCATGGGATATCAGGATGTTGACACGTTTCATGGAAGGAAGATGCTTCATCAGGGAATCGAGCCATTCTTCGCTACGAGTGGCCAGGTCATAGTAGCCCTGACCAAAACCACCCTCGTATGCCCACTTTGAAAAAGTTTCCCAATTGTGCCAGTTCTTTTCGGCATTCAATGCGGCATTCTTTTCGTACCATTCTCCATCCAGGATATCCCAAGTTTCTCGCTGATAATTCTTTTCATCACGGCCCTCGGCAATACCGTCGCAAGTCTGCTGGGTCCTACCAAAATCGGAGGAAGCGTAAAAGAAATCTTCTTCGGTCTTCAGTTTTTCCCCCACAGATTTGGACTGTTCTATCCCATTTTCCGTAAGGAGCCCCGCACGGGAATAGTCCTCCCCCCGTTCGGCATGCCGAAGCAGGAATACCACCTTTTCGGAATCGGCTACCTCGGCAAGGACCTTGTCAATGTCATTGAACCCAATATCAGAAACAAACGCTGTTCTCGACGGCGATGTTCCATTTTCGCTACAAGCCAGCAAGGAAAAGGTTAAGGCCGTAGCCGCAGCAAATGCAAATAGTTTTTTCATATTATATCCCATCCAACTTCATTTATAACAAAAAAAGCGCCCGTTCGTGACGGACGCTCTACATTAAGGGTATAATTTTACCTCAAACGGCGAAGTCCCCTGGGCATGGGCACCTCGGTACCGTCTTCTTGCAAAAGATAAATATTATCCAGGCTGATATATCCCTTGCCGCTGTACCGGGCTCGGAAGGCAAAGTTCTTGATTTGTTTGGGATCCAGCTGTTCAATAGTCTTGCCCCAGCCCTCCTGAGTCATGTTTTCCCAGATGAGTGTATCACGGACCCAAGAACCACGTGTGTTCTTGAGCCGAACCATAAACTCATCGTAATCCTTAACCTGTTCGCTAGCAATCTGCACTTCGAAATAGCCATCGGGATTGTTGTGGTTGGTGGCGTAATCAAACACGATGCCCACAGAATTTTTCACCTCAGGCGGAATTACGTAGTAGGCTCCCGCAAAGTTGGGCCAACCCTGTGCAGGAGGCTGTTCAATCAAGAAATCGTGACGGATAAATCCTCCATGAGGAGGCGCACCATTAAAAACCTTCGCGCCGATAGTCGTGGCGTTGTCACCGTTGACTACCGGGTACCAGTCTACTGCATCCAGGCCGTTGTCAAAGTTCTGCATGACGCTGGTGGTGCGATATTCTCCGCGTATGCGGAAGGGGATCTTGAACTCCGTGGTCTTTTTGCCAAGGCCGGATATTTTCAGTATTGCCGTTGCCGGTCCGTGCTTTACATTGGCGGGCATGGGGACCTTCACATGGAAGCTTTCGATAGAGGCATTCCACAGGCCATCATCAGGCTTGAACCACTTGACAACACCCAGCTCCGGAATTTCAAGCTTGCCCTCTGTCAGCTGGCCATCCTGCTGAACTGCCGTAGCGAACAGGTCCAGCGTATCGCCAGCAAGCAGGACCTTTTTTTCGATGGTGGCGGCAATGACCTTGGGGTCTGCCGCATTTGCCTTCGTCGCAGCGTCTAGTCCAACCACCTTCGGGTTAATCTGCACAACGGCAAGTCCAAAGGGCGGTACGGCAATGTCCCTGGACTTGGACGGATTGATGCGCCGTCCGCTGGGGCCCATCTTCGGGTACGGGTAAGCATTCTGCGCCGTGCCGATCCACTTGAACTGTTCTTCGCCAAAGATTTCCACCTGAGTGCGAACAAGGTCACCCTTGCCAACAATCGGCGAGGCGCTGGCGGAATCCGCGCCAGCCATGACGCTCGCACGATCTATCTGCACCACCTGCTTGACGTCGGAGAGGTTCACCAGCATCACACGGGCAGAATCTCCCTTACCGATGGCGTAGGCCACCACATCAGGGTTGGTACTCTCCACCGGGAGTACTGCAAAGCCATTTTCCAGGAACTGCATAAAGGTCATGTAGATTCCGTAGTATTCCGCCGTGGGTTCCAGGGACTTCCAGTGATTCCAGGAACCTTCCTTGAGAAGCGCGGTCATACTGATGGTTCCCCAAGTATCATCCGGCCCCTTAAACAGATTACCGAAGGCGTCCCAGGGGAGCACCTGCAGGCGGTTTCCGAAACGCATGGCATGCTGGGCAAAGATGCTCGCTACAGCGGTAGCCTGCGGGTAATCCATCAATAAGCTATAGCCCTGAACACAGGTGCTGAATTCCGAAAGGAACACGCCGCGTTCGCCCTCGAGGTGGCGTTTCATCCAAGTGTCCAAAGTATCCATATTGGGGCCAACATCTAGCATGGACTTGAGCATTTCCGCAGCCGTCGGGTTGTTCGGTGTCCAATAAGGATAGTTGTGCAGGTCCACCACATCCAGGTAGCGCTTGCCGTCTTTCTTTTCGGCCTCGCCTACAATCCGCAGGAACTCTTCCATCCAGTACTTGCCATCCAGAAGGCCAGCGCCCTTCTGCTGCATTTTGTGGGTGCTGAACAGCGGTCCGTGCAAGACGATAGACGAATCCACCGCTTTCATGGCACGGGCGTATTCCAAGAAGCGGGCGGCATACTGCCTAGCCGAAATGGGGCCCGACTCTTCCCATTCCCCATCCAGCTCGTTGCCGATTTGCCACTGCTTGATATCGTAGCCCTTGACCTTGTTGGCGTAACGGACCCAGGCGGCGGCTTCCTTGGAGGTACCAGTGCCTGCATTCACGCAGATGACCGGCTTTGCGTTGGGGAGCGTCTTGATGTAATCCATGAAGGTTTCGAAATCCCACTTGATGTCGGTCCAGTCGGTACGGGGCGTGTCACCGTTGCGGGTGGACATGGCGTAGAACTTATAGTTGTTACTAGCAAGCAGATCAAGTTCACCGCTGTAAAGTTTCATCTCGCAAATCTGCACACCCTTTGCCGGCAGTTCCTTGGTCTTGAAACGAACCGCTACATAGCGGGCCTTGATTTTGGGAAGTTTATACTTGGAGGTAGCACCGGTCACCTTGATAACGGCTTCCACCTTCAACTTGTTCTCAAGAGCCTGATGTACACCGGGGTATTCAGCGTAGTCTTCGGTCCAGTACGAAAGTTCAAAGGACTTTGGGCGAAGCTTGCCCCAATCAATCTGCAGGGAATCCAAGTCCACCTTTTCGGGGAATTCTATTACGACCCAGGGCGGATCATCGGGATCCAAAATCTCGCCCCACCACATGGTTTCCATCTTGCCGTCGGCCAAGTGGCTCCTGCGAATAAAGCCGTAATTGTCCTTGGTGGTACCGCGGTAAATGGTCTCACCCAAGAAGCCTCGGGCCCACTTGGTTTCGTCAGGGGTCCAGAGTCCTGTTTCGTCGTACTTGCCAATACCATTCCAATGGTAATCGTTGGAAAGGCTGCCGTTGGGGAAGCGGAACAGAGTGTAGCCGCCGTCTACCAAAGCAGGAGTCATGTCGTAGTAACGGCTAGGCGGATTCCAAATGGCCAAGTCAGCGGACATCATGTTGTCCTTGCTAATGACAACGCCTGGATGCAAATCATCAACCTTGACAACATTCTGAGCGGCAAAGGCAGAAATGGCAGAAAGTGCCACAATAGCAGGAACTCGAGTCGGGGATGACAATGAGGGCGCGGGGGTGACAAACGTTGGGAAAGAAGATTCCCGGTCAAGCCGGGAATGACAACTCCATGAATTATTTCGCAATAATCGCAATTTTCAGGAGAAGCGAGCAGAGCAAGGCCAGAGGACCGAAGCTGTACAAAGCGTACAGCGAGAGTCCGATAACGAAGCTATGCGAAGCTTATCGTGAAAATCACACAGAAGCGAAGGCTTTGCCGAGCTTCGCGAGAGCTTCGTCCACTTCCGCAGCAGAAACATTCAGCGGTGGCAGCATACGCAGCACGTTGCCCTTGGCGCTAAGCACCATGAGCTTTTCGGCACGAGCCGCAGCGATGATGTTGTTCACCGGCATTTCTTCGGCGAGAGCCACACCGAGAATCAGGCCTTCGCCGCGGATTTCCTTGGCAAAGCTGTACTTCTCCACAAGGGCGGCCAAACCAGCCTTCAACTGGGCGGAACGTTCAGCCACATTCTTGAGCAGTCCCGGAATCTGCTTCACCACAGCGAGACCTGCGGCGCATGCAATCGGGTTACCGCCGAATGTGGTGCCGTGGTCACCGGCCTTCAGCTGGTCAGCAATGTGCTGACGCAGGAGAACCGCACCCAGCGGGAGACCGCCGCCAATACCCTTAGCGAGAGAAACCAGGTCCGGATTCAGACCATACTTTTCAAAACCGAGGAAGGTTCCGAGACGACCCACGCCGGCCTGCACTTCGTCAACGATTACGAGGCAGCCAAATTCCTTCTGCAGGCTGTTGATGGTAGCGACCATCTCGGCAGAAAGCGTCATCACGCCACCTTCGGCAGCGAGACTTTCCAGCATGATAGCGCAAGTGTCCTTATTGACTTCAGCCTTCAATGCGGCGCAGTCATTCCAAGTCACATGCACAAAGTCGCCCGGCATAGAACCGAAGCCTTCGCGGATGGCCGGCTGACCCGTTGCAGAAAGGGCGGCATAGGTACGGCCATGGAAACTGTTTACGAAGGTGATAATCTTCTGCCGGTTCTTTTCACCCTTCCGGTCGAAGTACTTACGTGCGAACTTGATACAGCCTTCGTTGGCTTCGGTACCGGAGTTGCAGAAGAAGGCCTTGTCGAACTTGGTAATCTCGAGAAGAGCCTTGCCCAGCTCGATCTGCGGGTAGTTGGGGTAAAGGTTACTAATGTGGTTGAAGTGGTTCATCTGTTCCACCACAGCATCCTTAATAGCCTGGTTCTGGTGACCAAGTGCGTTCACGGCGATACCAGCCACAAAGTCCAGGTACTTGTTTCCCTGGTCATCGTAGAGGTAAGAGCCTTCGCCCTTCACAAAGTTGATGTCTGCCTTGCCGTAGAGCGGCGCGATAATTTGTTTGTCCTGTTCTAGCAGGTTAGCGTAGGATTGTGCCATAATTCAAATCTCCATTAATTTGTTTACCAAAGTGTTCCGCGTCTTTCCATCCAACAATATGGATGCTCTTGAGTCCTCGTCGAATCGACTTGAAACTCTCGCGGACTTTGGGAATCATACCGCCGGAGATGACGCCTGCTTCGATCAGCTTTTCGGCGTCCGCCTCGCTCAGTTCGGGAATTACATTCTTGTTTTCGTCCATCACGCCCGGCACGTCGCTCACCAGCACAAACTGGTCGGCTTCAAGAGCCACAGCCAGTTCGCTTGCGGCGGTGTCGGCGTTTACGTTCCAGCTTTGACCATCACCGATGGAAATCGGGCTTACCACCGGAGTCCAACCGGCAGCCCACAGGTCGGCCACAATCTTCGGGTTCACCTGCTTGATTTCGCCCACCAGACCAAGGTCCACCTTGCCCTGCTTCTTGACCACCTGGAACAGGTTGCCGTCTACGCCGGAAATGCCGATGGCGTTGCAGTTGTTGTTCAGCAACATACGCACCAGCTTCTTGTTCACGTGGCCCGAAAGGGTCATTTCCACCATCTTCATGATGCCGGGAGTCGTGACTCGGAGACCGTCGATAAATGTAGGTTGTTCCTTGAGCAAGGCGATATTCTCGTTAATGTCCTTGCCACCGCCGTGAACCACGGCCACCTGACAGCCACTACCGGGGAGGCTAGAGACTGCCGACACAAAATCAGCCAGCTTGGCTTCGTCGATTGCCAGGCTGCCACCAATTTTTACAACCACTTTTTTCATCTTTTGCGAGGTCCTCACAAGGTTTTGTCGCGTGACGTTAAAATTTACGCCAACAAATTTAGAAAAAACGCCCGCCAGTTCAATGTTTTTATTATATTATGGTCAGACACAAACCATACACAAGAGGTAAAATATGGCTATTTCTAAAGTTTGGCTGGACGAATCCAGCGACGAATGCGTATCTTGCGGCGCCTGCGAAGCTACTTGCGACGCAGTGTTCTGCGTTCCCGAAAAGATGCAGGTGAAGGAAGGCGTTGACTATTCCGCTTACGAAAGCGAAATCAAGGACGCTGCCGACTCCTGCCCCGCCGGCGTGATCAAGTACGAGTAGCGCACAAGGCGAGCGGCGCAGAGTCGCTCGCAAATCGCCAACGACAAAATTAAAAGGCCTCCCCTGCGGGAGGTCCTTTTTTGTTTCTCAAGAACCTAAGTCCGATTACTTGACACGGCGGTAGCCCAAGGAGACCTTCTTTTCCTTGCTCTGCTTTTTCGTCGTACCGGCACGGTGCTTCTTGTTGGCCGTAGTTGCTATTGCAATTTCCTTCGTGTGGAATACGAACTTAGACGCATAGGGCCCAGTTGCAATAGCCTTCCCGTTTTCAGCGGTAGGATTGCCGTTATGGGGCAACCATTCCAACTTCAGGTGGATTGTTCCGTCATTGGAAACCTTGTCCTGTCCTATATTGTCCAAGTCGAATCCATACTCCGTCCGGGTCACATGAGAGCCCAAGTTGGTAAAGATATCCACCGCAAACGCTATATGGACCTTCCAGGCAAAGTTATCCAAGGAATCCCTCTGGAGCAGTATGGGCATTTCTACATCCACATTGAACACTGGGCCACCATGCTTGTACGCTGCAGTATCATAAGAAACCACAGAACCATAGGGGACCAACTTTTCCTTACCGTGGGCAATAAGGGTCTCGTTAGCTCCGCTCAACACGCTCAAGCGGAAGTCTTCATCTGCCGTGGGCAGATTTCCTGCATACAGATCATCGCCCTTAGCCGACTTGCTTACGCCATCGGCCATCTTGACCTTAAACCTCACTTCGTCTATTTCGCCCACCACGGTCACCCAAGGGCTTTCGTCACCAGGCAAAAGATTCATCTTATCCATGGTGATAGAATTGAGTTTTACCGGCAAGCGCAAGGAATCCCCAATATGAACGTTATCATCTGCGGCATCCTCGTGGAACGAAAGCGTCCAGGTCATTACATCCACATACTTTTCGATTCTCGTATCCATCGGGTTGTAATAGCTCTTTCTGCCTTCATGAGACTTTTCCAAGAAGTGAGCCTTATCGTTTCCAGAGGCGGCAAGGGGTTCCGAAAGTTCTACACGCAAAGCGTACGTCTCACCGTACTTGCTAAGTCTTGCGGCAGTGAGCACTGGCGGGCAATCGTCATTTAGAGTATAGCTCTTATCAAAGAAGCCTCCCTCTTCACCCTTCCTGGGCATGACCAAACCCTTTCCGTTCCTGTCACCATAAGTCTTCTTCAGGTACACGCCTTCGGGAATCTTGATTCGCATTGCCGTATGGACTTCCTGAAGCGTATCATAACCCGTTGTATCAATGGTATAAATCCACAGAGTGTCATACTTGACAGAGCTCTTCATCTTGTCCCTATAACCGCAGGCATATCGAGCCGTATCGCCTGTCATGGGGTCAATGACCGCAACCGTATCCATCGTGTGGGTCGAAGTATCTTCTACAATGTTCGTCTGAACACACCAGTTGGTATCCTGACCTATCACTTCCTTATAGATAACCTGCTTTATATCCATTGTGGAGTCGGTCTTGGTCAAAATCGGCTTTACCGTATTTTCACCCTGGATGGTATCCAACGACCATTCCTTCTGTTCCTTGAACGCCTTGTATATTTCGGGCGATCCCCAATAGACATCGAAGCTATCCAACATATCCTTCTGGCGCAAAAGCGATGCAAATTCCATGTAAATTTCATCGGGCTGACCATCACCCTGCTTGTCGCTAATGCGGGCAAAGGTAATAGGCACAGGACGCACAGACTCCGTGATTGTCACAGGGCCAGCACAGTTGCTCAGGCTATTCATTCCCAAGTCTGACACACCAAAGTCCGCAAGGATTTCAGCCTTCTGACCGGGCTTGACGATCTGGCCATTCGTATTTCCTTCAATGACATAGAGCCAGCTACGGCCATTGTCCGAAGTGGTGGCACTCACAACAGAAATGCCCGTCTGGGGAACCTCGGCAGCACCATCGGTAACGCGCAAGGGCCAGGCGTTATAAGAAGCAAGCATCACCGGTTCCGAGAAGATTATCTTCAAGGTGTCCTGGGCATACTGGTGGTTTTCGTTTTCCAGTATAGTCACTCCCTTGAGAATCGGAGCAACACCATCCTTGATGGGGGCCGTTTCTGTAGTAACGACGCCCTTTTCGTTCATGTAGAAGGTAACCATGCCAGTCGGAGCACCCGTCTGCGGCAGCTGGCCCGCATTCGGTGCAAATACAGCGTCAGTTCCAGTAACGCTAGAAGGCTTCAGCAAAAGGCTTACCGCCTTGCTGGTCGACGTAGAGTCAAAGTCAAATCGGGCACTATCCAGCGTAATTCCGTTACCGAAAGTGCTTCCGCTGAAGGTCGCCTTAATCTGGTCGCCCTTGGCATCGCAATCCAGATCCAGCACAACAACATCCTGAGGAACAGGGTGCGTGGGATCAGCAAAGAAGTATTGCGAGCTGACATCTTCGTCATCTTCGGGGTCGATATAGATTATGGTAACCTCGTCTCCACCAAAGAACGGAATCTTGGGAAGCTTTGCATCCTTTTCTGCAACGGCCGTAATGAGGTTGCTCTTGAACTCACCCGTTGTCTCGTTCGTGCGGTTCAGGGTAACCGTCAAAGTATCGCCTGTTCTAGAATTCAAGATAAGTGCATTGATGGTCTTGTTAGAACGGTTGTCCTTGTCCTTGACGACGATGTAGAACTTCAGGGATCCATCTGTAGATGCCGGGCTAGAAACAGACGAACCGTCTTCCTTGACAAGGGTCAAGATACCAGCTGTACGATCTCCCTTGCTGAACTGAACGTAGTAGCTACGGTTAATGAAGGCACAGCCGCCATTCTGCTGGCATTCTTCGCACTCAGGATCAGGACCGGCAAAGACAGTAACGTCAATCTTGTTGGTACCGATACTCATCTTGGCAGGAATGTTCAGCTCGTAACGTTGGGTTTCCTTGTTAAAGACTGCCGCCGTCTTAAGCTGTTCCTTTGTTAAGGCAACACCATTCACCCAGATAGAGGTAACATAGCCACCTTCCGAAATGGAAGCCGAACCCGTCAAGTACATGGTGCTCTTGGTAGAATCAATCTGGATGTAGGAACCGTTGGACACATTGAACGGCGGATCGAAAGACATGGTCATTTCGTAATTGGCGCGCTTGGTGGTCATTTCCTTGTAAGAAGGACTGTAGCCCCACACGAACTCATCCTTGCGGTAAACCGCCAAGTAGGGGTTCACAGGCGCCATGTCATCATCACCAAAGTCCTTGTCCAGCAAAGGCATGCCTTCGTAATCTACACGTTCAGAGGCCGAGGCTCCCTGGACATGAGGGCTCCAGGTCCAGTCACCCGATTCCCTGGAGAAGCGCTTTTGCGGTGTAGAACGCAGCGGTTCACATACTGTAGAATTCGGCTGATGCATGCCCTTGGAGAACCCAAGGTCTATACGCAAACGAGAAGATGACTTGATGGTGGTGCTGCCCAAGGGAGCGGGGAAATACCAGTCGTACTTTCCGGTAGCCGGATCATAGGTATCTTCCAGCTTGACCGCCTGGGAACCACGCAACAGTCCGCGGATTTCGGAATCGTTTTCGCAAGGCTTGTTGAAACCGGCTTCATCGTAGGCTTGGCAAATATCGCTATCAATCATCAGTGCGCATTCTGCCAATTCAGCTTCCGTTGCCGTCAGGTAAAGTCGAAGAGTCAAGCTATCGAAAGCCCTGTTCTCGCGGTTGAAAATATTCAGGTTCAAGAAATCCATTCCTGTAAATTCGTACTGGTAAGCGCGAACTTCAAACTTATATTGAGTCACAGGCGTCGTAAAGCTCAAAGGCATGCCCTTCAAGTCCACCGTCTGCCGGACGCCATTGCTTTCCACTACGAAATAGTACGTCGTCTTTTCCTTGAGGCCACCAATCTTTACGTAATGGAAGTTAGTGGGAATTCCGCTCACATCGGCGTTACCGTCGCCCGTGTTCCAGTGCATCTTGTCATAGGTGGTAAGAACCGTATCCCAGTACATCTTGGATTCGTACTGACCATTAGGCGTAAACCACATAATCTCGGCACTGTCGGCAGAGATGTTACACACCTTAACGTTCTGGATATCGGCTGCAGGAGGCTCGCTAGCAAGAGTTGTAAAGTTAAACGGCGTAAGGGTCGAATCCACCAGCCAACGGGTCGCATAGCGCTCGCTACGAGCGTTGACAGCCACCACCTTGAAATAATAAGTGGTACCGTTCTTCAAGTTCTTCATGTGAATGGTATGCTTGACACCAGGGACAGTATCTGCAGCCATACTGGTATAGGGGCCCGTTTCCTTGTCGCTGTAAAGGATTATGGCCTGACCGCGAACATCCTGGTTGATATTCACGATAGCAGAGTCAAAGCCCACATAGCGGATTTCCACATCTATCTTCGAAGGGGCCCGGTTGCGATCTTCTTCGTGAACTGCAATGGCACCCGCAGCAAGGAACATGGCCGTGGCGTCGATACAAGTTTCAGAAAGGTGATAGTCTTCCCAACTCAAGGTGCTCGGCGCCCAGGCATTCGCCCCTGTAGCATCGGGAGTTACGCCACCAAAGAGAGCACCTACCGGCGGGTTATAGACATAGGCTGCACCAGGAACGTTCTTGCCCTCGGGATTCGCCGCACGATGGTGGGGGTGAGCGTCGTTCTTGTCGCCCACGCCAAGCAAGAAAGACACGTCCCAGGGGTTAACACCCAGCATGTAGTTCAACTGGTTAATACCCAGCTGCTTCATGGCCGCGGAATTCCAGTTCTGGGCGCCCTTCTGCGGAAGCTTTACTCCTTCCAAATCCTTGGTAATGTCTGCATAGGCAAAGACCTCAAAAATATTTCCAGCCTGGTAACGGTTGTAAATCCAGGTCTGGTCTGTTTGCATGTTGTACCAGATATCGGCATAGGAAATATTAAAGGGGTTGCTTCTTCCCGGAATCACGATAGAGCCGGAACCACTTCCCGAACGGTTGCTTATGGTTTCCGAAAGGCTCAAGGCCACGTTCTCTGCGTAGAACAGACGGTCCGCTTCGCTTATCCCATACTTCTGCGCAGTCTCAGAATCCTTAAGGAGCATCTTGTAGAAGCCGTACAGGGTGAACACGTAAGCATTTGCCCAGCTGGTGTTCTTGGCAGCCTTACGCATGCCATTCCTGGAATAGGCAAACCATCCGCCCTTGAAGTTACCTGCTGTATTTTCCTGTGCCTGGGCATAGGTCTTATCGTTAACGGCGTCATCCAAATATTTCATCCCGGAGTCAGGATATGTGGCATAATGCAGGGCAACTGCCGCAATTCCCAGGTCGTCAAAGGCTTCGTTGTTTCCGTTGTACGCAGGGCTAGACCATCCGGCGGCCATGGTATTGTTCACATAGGGTTTACCGCCATCATAGGTACCAGGGCCAAGTCCCGTAACACCGCCAGCCGCTTCACCTACCTTCAGTTCCAGGTTCTTGGCAAAGTCATACATCTTCTCGGCCACCATACGGCAACTATCCGCAAAGGCCTTGTCATAGGTCGCATAATCCTTACTCAAAATGGCAAGGCCCGCCGCAATCTGGCTAGAGATGTTGGCACCCAGTTCACCCAGACGAATATCTCTTTCGTGGGGACCGCCACGGCCCGTCAGGGTCGTGGGCAACTTGTCCTGGTTTTCAGGTCTACCCCACCAGCCGTGGTCCGCACCGAAATTACCCACCGAGACAGCCATGTTGTCTACAATTCCATCGGCAAAACGGAACGCCCTCAAGAAGAAGTCGGCGCCATGCTTAGCTTCGCGCAAGATGTCGGGAATACCGTCGGTATTTACAGTCTCGGCATGATTATAAGCATAATGGTCATCATCCCTATCGGGGTTCGAGGCCGCCATGACCGAAAGCACCATAAAGGCATAGGCCTGAGTCTGGGATTCCTTCAGGTGGTCACCGCAGTCGTACCATCCTCCCTGGAGGGCTCCCTCCTGAGGAGTAAAGCCAGCAACAGGAGCTTCACCGTTCACAAACTTTCCACCACCATCCTTGGTGTGGCTCGCCGGGTGGAACCAGGATTCAGAATTCCCGGAACGGTTGATTCCGTAAAACTTGATGGTGGCATCGCGCACCATGGAATACACCCTGTCACTGATAATAAAGGTAGAGGAATATTCCTTGCCGATAAGGATACGCAAACGCTCGTTTTGCGGAAGAGAAAATTTAGCCAAGTTACCGACGCAGATAAACCCCTGAGGACCTACAGCAGTGGCCTCATAACGTTTCTGGTTTGCCGTTGCAGCGTTGGTACCAGCGGCAATTTTCCAAGAGGATTCCGTATCAAAACCTGTATTCCTCTCAAACGTGCCACCAGAAGCAACGGTCTTCCCTTCCAGGTTCACCACGCTGAAGGTCTCGGCGCAAGCACCCGGGGAAACATAATAGAACTGCATTTCCGGATCATCGGGCAAATAACCGGCCTGGTTCACACGGATACGGCCAATGCGGAGGTTTCGGGCATCCAAGAAAGCCTGGTTCAGAGTATCGGGAACATAGCCGTTAGGAACGAAGTCCTGCGGAACAGTTCCCACCGCAGGAACAGGGTTCCGCTTAGTTGTATTAGGCTTAAAATGGCTAAAACTCTCTACCGTTCCACCATTATCGACAGAAGCAGTATCCCAGACTAAAGGCCATACCGGACGAATCAAGTCGTATGGTGTAGGCTGTTCCTGCTCCACGGCAAAAACCAGAGCAGAGAGGGTACAAGTCAAAACGGCAAATAAACGCACGACAACTCCTTTTAGCACCCGAATCCCAAACAAATCAATTATAGTATCTTTTTCCTTAAAATCAGCAATGTAGCAAAAAAATTACACCTAAGACTATTATTTTTTGACTATATTCTAACTCATGACTGAAAAAAACTTGCTCAAATTAGGGTTTTTCGGGGTCTTTTTGGGGTGTTTGATTTCTTTTTCGGCCTGCGGGTCGGATTCATCGTCGTCTGCCGGTGGTAACGATGGTATTGAATCGAGCGATAGCCAGGAAGACGGTTCCTCCGCTTCTCAAGAAGGCGGAGACAACGGTTCCTCAGGTAGTACCAACCCGTCATCCAATTCCAATTCAGGTTCCAATTCTAGTTCCAAGCAGGAACCTAAGAGTGAAACGCAATCCAGTAAAGAAGTTCTAAATCCCGAGAACAAGAAAGTCACGGGCACTTGTTCGGCAAGTCCGTCCAAAATAAAGAAGGGTGAAATCGCCACATGGGAATTTCTTCGTGGTGGCGATGCCTCCTTCTTAGATCAAATCATGGCCCCCTTCAAGTGGAGCTTCACCAACGCCAAAACCGAATCCCTGCAAGGAAACGGATTGAACGTCGTGAATGTCCGTTATGAAAACTCAGGAACATCAAAGGCAACTCTAGTTGTAGACGGGAATGAGATTCAGTGTGAACCCTTGCAGGTCCAGGGTGTTCCCATCACTATTACATCCTGCGAACCCACATCCAAAACCGCCAATGCGGGCGAAACCATCACATGGAATGTCAAAGCGACATCTGAATCCAAAATCAAGGGCTATTCCTGGAGTTCTACGTATGGAACAGCGGAAGGATCAGGCTCCACGGGAAAAATGACCGCTACAGCGGACATGCACAAACAAAACGTAACAGCCGTAGTTGCGGTAACCAATGAAGACAACACCACCGAAAATTACACTTGCACACCAGTTACAGTAATCGACCCGAACAAAGTGGACGTCACCTTTGTTGAAGACGGCGACGAACAGTCCGTTCCCACAAATGAGCCCTTTGTCGCCCAGATTCCGGCTTGCTCTGATCCCTATAATGGAGCTACCGCGTGCACCTTCATTTGTGACACGCACTCCACAACAGGAGAAAAAGCAAAGGTGGTCATCGACAACATCGAGTGTTCTCAGAATGACGCCACCTATGTGCAGTGTAGCCTACAACCCGTAGCCGGACAGAAGATTTCTATCACAATAGAAGCTAACGTAAGCACCGTCGGTTGCCGAGTTTCAAAATACTAGAGCTACCTAATTTTATCAAAAAGACGTCGCATCCTATGCGGCGTCTTTTTTTCAACAGATGTTTTCTCTGTTCGCTACGGTCGCGCCCTCTTAGCGGGGTTCTTCACTTCTTTCAGAAGCTTTTCTGGTCCAATTTTTTCAAAGACCATCTTCAGAATTTCCGCTGCAGCCAAGGCATCATCCAGCGCCCGGTGGTGTTTGAAATCCGGCAGGGAAAGGGACTCCGTTAAGTTATGCAAGCTGTAACTTGGAAGCCCAGGAAAGAATCTGCGGGACAGTTTCACGGTGCAAAGCCTAGGCGGGTCATACTTAATGGCGCAACGTTTCATCTCCGTCATCATAAAACGACTGTCGAACTGCACGTTGTGGGCCACAAAGATTCGATCCTGCAACAGTTCCATCAGTTCGTCTGCAATGCTTGAAAACTGGGGTTTCCCCTGAACCATCTCGTCGGTAATTCCCGTAAGCCTTTGCACAAAAGGCTGGATTGGCATTCCCGGGTCTACCAGAGTCTGGAACGTATTCTCTACGCGGGTGTCGTCCATCAGAACGACGCCTACTTCGGTAATGCGGCCATCGGCAGGTTTTCCGCCGGTGGTTTCCAGGTCAACAACAGCGAATTTCACGATATAATTTTAGAAAGCCTAGAACACCTTACTGGATGGGAATATCGATATCCAGGGTCTGCTTTGCAGCACGATTCTCTATACGAGCCTTCATGACCTTGGCCTTTGGACGGCCATAGACAGGAACCACCAGAAGGTTGGACACACCTGCATCTTCGCTGGGAGTCGCCTCTGTTTCGGCCACCGTCTTGGTGAAAATCGGGTTCTTGCCCTTGTCATAGACGGAGTAGGTGAACTCGCGGTTCAAGCCCTTCTTGATTTGCTTGGTAGGCACCTGAAAATAGATGACACCACCTTTAGGCACCTTACGCAGACTATCCTTAATTTCCTCTTCAGTGGCAAAGTCCGCTTCAAGAGCCATACGTACGTTCTTCTTAAGCTTGTCAGCGCTCTCGTAAAGCACGGAAACGTTAAACTTGGCATCTTCGGGAATCGCCTCCGGACGCACATCCCTGATTTTTGCATTGTTCTGGTAATATTCCCAGCGGCCATTGTCGTGCAAAAGAACCGTAGATCCATTGGATGTTGTCGCAATAATATCATCTGCAAGGGCCGTTGTCATCATAAGGGCGCCAACACACAACCCACATTTCACCAATCCACTCAGTTTCATATACTCTCCGATATTTGCTGTTTACAGAAAAAATATAGTATTAGTCCGCTTAATTATATTTACCCCTGTGAAAGGGAAAACACGATTTGCACCGAGCCCCACAGGCTACCTCCACGAAGGCCACCTGCTTTCGGCGTTATACGTGTGGGCGGCCGCCCGAAAATGGAACCTAGACGTTCACCTCCGAATCGAGGACCACGACCAGGAAAGGGCCCGACCCGAGCACATAGCGGCCATCCGCGAAGACCTTCAATGGTTAGGCTTTACTTGGCAGAGCGAAAGTATCCAGAGTAACCACTTCGACAGGTTTGAAAAAGTCCTAACAAGGCTACAGAAAAAGAGCCTAGTCTACCCCTGCTACTGTAGCCGCAAGGAACTAGATGCGGAGAACCCCAAGAACGAGTTTGGCGAGGTCATCTATCAGGGGAAATGCCTTAATAGAATAGACAATAAAGAAAATCTCCCCCATAGCCTGCGAGTTCAAATTCCAGATAAAGTAATCTACTGGAACGATTTACGGCTAGGTGATTTTGCCGAAAATCCAAAGGCTCAATGCGGGGATTTTCCTGTCCGGGACCGAATCGGCCAATGGACCTACCAGTTTGCCGTCTGTGTTGATGACATAGACGAGCAGATAACACATGTTATCCGCGGAGAAGACATCCGAAATTCTACAGCAAGGCAGATTGCCCTGATGGAACTTTTAGGCAGGCCCGAACCGCCCCTATACCTGCACCACCCCCTCATCGTAGATACTGCAGGTAAAAAACTTTCCAAGCGGGAAAAGGCCCACAGCATAAGACAGGACCGGGAAGCAGGAGCTACCCCCCAAGAACTGCTGGGACGAGTGCTTTGCAAGGCCAGATTGCAGGTATCCGCCGCGCCTACCGACCTGGACAAGGCTCTAGACCTGGTCTGCCAGCACATCTAGCCTCTAAAAAATGTATATTCAAGGCATGTCCAACGCAGCCTTGTCCGCCACCCTGTCAAAGATTCGCCAGGAATCAGCCCTCTTTGATTCCAAGGATTCACTCCTGAACTTCAGCACCAAGGGTCTATACCAAACGCCCCTGATGCTAGAAACCGGCGACCTATTCTTTGAAAAGTGGAAGCAGACTGGAGGTCCGCTGCCCCTGGACTCATTCCTCCCCAAGTCAGAGAATTTCACTTCCCAACAAAAGCTGGAAGTCAAGGAACATGTCCTCCAGGCCCTCAAGGAAAAGATAGAGGATTTCGGAAACACGGACCTGTACCTGTTGCTTGGATTTTTAAAATGGGAAGGGAACGCTCTTTCCCCAAGCCTTCTGGTACCGCTGGATGTTAACCCACAAACCCAGACGGTGTCGCTCTCTACAAGGCCCCCTCTGGAGAACATCGTACTGCGGGAACGCCTAAAGGCAGAAATATCGCTCCCGCGGGTAGAAGATGCCACGCTGAACGGGCAGTTCAGTATCCTTCTGTATTTCTCCCTTTTTGAGAAAGCAGTCGCATCAAAGAAAAACTGGAAGTTTACGCGGCACGGGCTTTGCCTCGCCTTCTTCGATTCCGTCAAGTTGGGCCTAAAAAAATGCCTAGAACAAGGACTGGATGAATCTAACGCCAACGCCACATCTACGACTCAGGCCTTATTCACAGCCGAAGGTTTTCAGACCAAGGAATCCAAGTTTGACGGAGAAAGCTTTGACAGGATTTATTCTCCGCTAGACCACTACCCCCTGTACATTACGGATTCCCATACCACAAAGGTGGTAGAAGACGCCAAGGATGCCGACAACAAGGCTTACGCTATCCAGGTTTTGCCTGGTACGGACTGGGCCAGAGCCTCGGCAAACCTAGTCGCCGATTCCCTCGCCGAAAAGAAAAGTACCCTAGTGGTTTACCGCAGGGCCTCTACCGCGCAAAAATTCAGGGATTGCCTGTTTCCTCAGTTCCGTAACTTTGACGGACCCGAAAGAGAGGCTCTTCTACCAAACCTCCAGAAATCCCGCGACGGATTCCTGCGCTATTACGAAGCAGTAAACAACAACATCCAGCCTTCTAACGCGCCCTTATCGGACCTGTTGGCGGAGTTCGTCCAGAACCCGGCAGTCAAGATTAAATCGTCGGATACGCTGTTCCAAAAAATTGCCAACCTTCCCTACAAGGACTACGTAGAACTCAAGGCCGACCTAGACGAAGTTCTCTACCTGTATTTCGAGAAAAAAGGTAAGGAGGCAAGAAATGCCTTCAAGGACGTTCGTGTTCCGAGCCTCACTGTAGAGGAACAAGAGGCTATCGCCAAGGAGCTTTCCTTTGCCTCCTCCAAAGTCACCGAGCTGAAGCCACTGATAAGCCTGGTCGAAAAAACCGGGTTGTTCCCCACGGGAATTTATCTTTCCGGCCTTTCGGATATCATCGACCTGATTCTAAACAACTTCAACCGCAGTACGCCTGTATTCGAAGATTGGGAGCTCCGCTCCAACAGCTGGGAAGACTACCAGGATTCCCTAAAGGCCCTCCCCGAAGCAGGCGACAAGTGGGTTCGCTACCGCAGGCAGACATCGGACATCTATACCGACAACGCCGTCGACGAAAACATTCTCTCTATCCGCGAAGAATTTGCAGAGAGCTTGAAGGCAACCCTTAAAGGCCTTTCAGACCGTTACCGCAGTTCCAAGAAAAAACTCCTGAAGGTTCTGAAAGACCCGAAGTCCGTTTCGTCCGACAACCAACTTCTGGACCTGATTGACACTCTAATCGAGCTGCAAGAAAACAAGCGGGCCTATAAGGACACTTCCGTTCTCGGGAACCACCTGTTAGGCCGCGATTGGCTCTACGAACGTTCCAATTGGTTTGAGCTGAACAAGAAGATTACCTACATCTACGATTTCAGAGAGTCCCACAAGAACGACCCTCGTCTGGACTTGCTCCTCCAAATTCTGGAGCAGTGGCAGCTGTTCAAGGACGCGCTGCCCCAGATGAAGGACTACGCGAAGATTGTGAAGGAGCTCCAGGAATCTACCCGCAAGATTACGAAGGGCCTTTCGCTGGAAACGCCCCTGGAAAGTCTCTGTATCGAAAAATGGCTGGACGAGATTCAGTTGTGGAATGCCAACTGGAGCAATCTGGAAATCCATATCCGCACCACCTCGCTGTTGCAGTCCATCGAAAACTTCGGGGCAAAGGAACTTTGCGATTATCTGAAAGAGCCTGACAATGTCAGCCAGAACATAGCACAGGCTTTCGCCCATTTCTGGGCAGGTACACAAATCCAGCAGGTAAGCAAGGAGTGCCCCGAGCTGTTCTCCCTGCTGCCCAAGGCAAGAGCACAGAAAACAAGGGATTACCGTTCCCAGCTGGACCAGTTCTGCAATGCAAACTTCAGGCTGGTACATAAGACGGTCAAGGACAATCCAGGTATTTTCGCCTTTGTCCCGCTGGAGCAGAGTTTCTACTTGCCCGCATCTAAAAAGTTTGAGACCCTAGTCATTCTAGACGCAGACTGCATTACGGTCTGCGAAGCGCTCCCCGCCATTTTCAAGGCGGACAAGACCGTGCTGGTCGGCGATTCCAAGGCCCCTCTCCTCTCACACTTGCCGCTAGACGGTTTCGCAGAGGACTTGACGCCCCATACACAGGCATTCCAGGAATCCATACTCACCATGAGCCTACGGCAAGGTATTCCCACCAGGGAGCTGTGGTTCTCCACTACCTACGCCAATTCCTCCATGGTGGATTTTGCCAACTACAAGATTTATGGCGGCGGAATCCGGCAGTTGCCCTCTCCCAGCCGTGAAAATGTCAAGAACCAATCCTTGAAAGTCGTTCCCGACAAGATCATGGAAATTGCGAAGACCGCCATCCATCACGCGGAACGCCAGCCAGGACGCACCCTGGGCATTATCGCCCAGCACCAGTCCACCTGCCTCGAGATTGAATCGGCCATCAACAGCCTCACACCAAAGGATTCCCCGGCGGCAAGATTTTTCCAGCCCAGCAATCCAGCAATCAGCTTTTACGTAAAGACCCCCGAAAGGGCGGTAAACCGTCCGAGGGATACGATTCTCGTGTGCGGTGAATACGATACCACCGAGAAGAAATCCATCAACTCCAAGATTTCTGTCTGCGCCACACTCGCCAAAAGCGACCTGCAGGTGTTTTTGTCCGAAAGCGACATGGCCCTGAAGCCCAAAGAGAAACCGGACCTTTTCTGGGAATGGATTCTGTACCTGCAAAAGGTGCTTACCCTGGACATTGGCGACCAGCCTGTCAAGGAGTCCGTACTCTACCCCCAAGTTCTGAAAGCCCTGCAAGACGAGAATATCCAGGTGGAGCCTTATTTCTGCCAAGGCGGTATTTCTTTGGGTCCCGTAGTAGTGGATGCAAACAATTCCAAGCGGTTCCTCGCCATGGTAGAAGACGACTGTACCACAGAACGGTTCAGGGAATCTATCGAAGACCGTATCTACATCCGTCATACCCTGCTCCGCCAGATTGGCTGGAAGGTGCTGAACCTATGGACCCCCTTCTGGTACATGGCCTACAATGACGAAGTGAGCCACATGGTGACCACCATCGCCATCGAACAGAGCGTGGCCCCTCCGCCCAAAGACACCTCTGAAGAGGAATCTGAAAGCGTCAACGCCATTTCTGCAGAAGACCTGAGCGTGATTCCCTATACGGTCTTGCACCCAAAAATCGAAGGGACGCCCCACGACAGGCCTATCCAGGAACTTTCGGCGGCCTCCATCATCACGCAGCTCAAGTTCTACGTAGACCACGAGTCCCCCATTCACGAGGAACTCCTGCAACAGAGGCTTTTTGAACTCCACAAGGAACCCTGGCCGAACCCGGCCCTGGTACCCCAGATTACGGACGCCATCAAACAGGGCATCAAGAGTCAGAAGTTCATCCAGACCGGCAAGTTCCTGTATTCTCTCAAGAACCCAGCCGTGGCACTGAGAGACAGAAGTTTCCGTCCGTCTTCGGAACGGAAGATGATCTACGTATCTCCAGAAGAAAGAATGTTCATCCCGTCATCCATGGACGAGCGGGATATCAAGCAGTTGCTTGGTTTGCTGGAATAATTCTAAAACTACGAGCCTTGTCGTCGGCAGCCTTCTTGTTGTTCCAGCCACCAGCACGGAGCTTGTAGAAGGGGGCGTCGAACACCACCTGAATAGCATACCCCGTACTAGCAGAAAGTTCAGCACGGCGGCGCTGGGCAGCATCGAAATCACCCACGGCTTCGAACTGCAAAACGTACAGGTCCTTGGAAGCCTTCTTGTCGGCATTGGCCTTGCCCGGAACAGCGGGGCCAGCGGCAGCGGAGGTATCCCTCAACGAGGCGTTCAACTGTGGAGAATACTCGTTACCACGAAAAAGCGAATCCATATCCGTAGGATCACCTGCAAAAGACAAGGCAGCAGCAAAACCGACAATAAAAACAATAGGCAATTTCATAGCGCTAATTATAAAAAATTTTCTCCGTCTCTACGCCAGGCATCTCGGCAACGGCGCTCCGATGGGTAATGAAAATCATGGTCTTAGCGGGATAGGCCTCGAAAAGCCTCTGGAAAAGTTCCCGTTCTGTGGGTTCGTCCAAGGCTGAGCTAATTTCGTCCAGCAGCAGAATGCCTCCGGGCCGCAGGAGTCCGCGGGCAATGGCAATACGTTCCGCCTGGCCTTCGCTGAGGCCCATTCCACGTTCCCCAAGCTCTGTATCCAAGCCGTTCGGTAAGTCGAACACGAATTCAGCACAGGCCACTCGAAGCACGTGACGCAGTTCCTCGTCAGTGGCATCCGGTTTAGCGAGCTGCAAGTTGTAACGGACCGTCCCACTCATCAGGGTGTTTCCCTGGGGAACATAGACAAAGTAGTCACAGGTGTCGGCCGAGACCAGGCACTCAAAATTCTGTGCCGGGTCGCGAGAATCTGCGGAATAGACAAGCCCACGCCCCTCCTGGGGATCCACAAGGCCAAGCATCAGGCGGAACAGCGTCGTCTTGCCGACCCCAGTCTCCCCCATGATGGCAGTCTTGCTTCCAGGCTTAAAGTCATGCGTGTAATTCCGGACGGCATCGCGGTCGGCGACCGCATAGCGGAAGCGGACATTTTCCAGACGGACTCCCAGATGGGCAGAGCCGTCAATAGCCGGCGAGGCATTTTGCGCAGTGTGGGTCGCGGGACGCGAGACTTTCCCACCCAGCGGACGGCTGTCACCCTGCAGTTCCTGCAGGCGGTCGATGCTGGCGGTAGCGTGAATCAGGCGGGGGGCGTTGTTCAGAATCGAAAGGATGGGCCCCTGAATCTGCCCCACCAGTTGTAAGAAAGACGTCATGACGCCAAAGGTGATGGTTCCGTTCCGAAGCCCGAGACCTCCCCACACAAAGGCCATCAGGTATCCAAGTCCGAAGGCTCCACCAAAGGCAAGCCTAGAAATCACCGAGAAGCGGGTCTGGCGCACCACGTCACGATGGAGTTCGCTCTGCATGGAATCCAGTCGTTCCGAGACCCAGGGGGCACTTCCCAGACTGCGAAGGACGGCGTTGTTCTCTACGCCCTCCTGCACATGCATCTGGATACGGCTTTCCCCCTCGCGGATTTTCAAAGTCATTTTACGCAGACGGTAAGAGACGAACTTCCCGAACACAAGGGCCAGCGGCGTGAGGACCACTAGGGCCCAGGCAAGCCGCGGGTCGAACCAGCGCAACATCAGGAACGCCCCCAGAAGCTGTATTGCCGTCACTATCATCTGGGGAACCTTGGCCGTGGCCACCTCACTGACCAACTCTACGTCCTTGGAGAATCGGGATGTCACATCCCCCGAAAGAAGTTCTTTCTCGCTATAGAGCTTGCGGGTAAACAACCGCCCGAACATCGAGAGCCTAAGCGCATTGGACTGCCGGATGGTAGCCACCGACGTGAGGTAATAATACACTTGACGGAGCACCACGTTGCCCACCACCGTGAGCACTAGGAGCCCCACCATGAAGATCACGTCGTCATCACTGCCGTTTCGGATGGTATCATCGATGAACCGTTTGCTGAGCCAAACCATGACAAGACCCAGGGACACCTGCAATGTCCCTATCGCCACACGGAACGCCATATTCAGGCGCACCCCGTGAATACTCCGCCATAGCCACGCTACATAATTCATTCCAGCACGTTCACCTTTTGCCAGCTATCCACGATGGCCTGCACATCAGCCTCTGCGCGGGAGCGTTCCACCTCATATACATCGCAAAGTCTGTCCGTCAGGGAAGCTACGGTAAAGTCACCCAGTTCAGTGGCCGTATTCCACAAAAATGCCGCTGTCTCGTTTAGGCACAGGAGTTTCCCAAAATCAAGAGCCCCGATGCCCTCACCCATAATCACCTGTTCACCACAGACTTCACGCAGCACAAAACCGTTCTTAATTCGCATAAACCCTTCCTTTTATGGTCCTAAAATAGCTTATTTAAGACAATTTAAACTTTTATTTACGCACAGACAGCCTAAATCCCCCAAAAAAGCTGTTTTCTGATGAAAACATTTTTTCTACTCAGAACCATTAAAAAACACACCCTAAAATTTACTTTTAGAGAGTCTAGAAAAGGAACTCCTATGAATTTCAAAAAGATCCTCATTCCCGCACTTTGTGCTGCCAATGCCATATTTGCAGCCACAGTTTACCAAAACCAGGTAGGGTTCGTCACCAACGGCTTAAAACAGCTTGTTGTCATCGATGGAGCCGGCAAGACTGTTTCCCTGAAAGACTCCGGCGGAAAGGTTGTTTTCAGTAGCACCGTTCCCGAGGCACAGTCTTGGGTACCTGCCGGAACCGACGGTTCGCTGGTAGACTTTAGCGAGATCAAAACTGCGGGCACCTACAAGATTTTCATAGGCGATGAGGAAGTTGGCCACCCTGTCGTTATTTCCAACAATGCTCTTGAAGCCGTTGCCAAAGGTGCCCTGAAATTTTTCTATTTCCAGCGAGCCTCTACAGCCCTAGACGAAAAATATGCCGGAAAGTACGCTCGAGATGCAGGCCACCCTGACACATCCGTCAAATACCACGCATCCACCGGTCATGACGCCTCTCTGGGTGAAACTTTTAAAGCCCCCAAAGGCTGGTACGACGCCGGAGACTATGGTAAATATATCGTCAACTCAGGAATCTCAACCTACACACTCCTGCAGCTTTACCAGCAAAACAAGGCTTATTTCGACACTCTCAACCTGAACATCCCTGAAAGCGGAAACAAGATTCCAGACATTCTTGACGAAATCCGCTGGAACCTGGACTGGATGTTGGCAATGCAAGACGAGGACGGTGGCGTATTCCACAAACTCACCACGTTGAAATTCGCGGGAATGGTCATGCCTTCCCAAACCAACGCACAAAGATACGCCATAGGAAAGGGTATCGAGGCAACATGGAATTTTGCAGCCGTAATGGCCCTTGCCGCAGACATTTATAGCGCTTTCGACTCTAAATTTGCCAGCACCTGCGCAAAAGCTGCAGACAAAGCACACCAATGGGCTATCCCCCACGCTGCTGAAAAATACACGCAACCCAAAGACGTATCAACCGGTTCCTACACAGGAGCTGGCTTATGGCCGCTGAGAATCTGGGCCAATGCAGAACTTTACCGCATATCACAAAATAAAAACTACATGGAAGACATGCACTATCTGCCTATCAATAGCAGTAAAGCCTCTCTACAAAGCTGGTCTAACAGCTCGATGCTCTGGGCATTCACTACCGCCACAAGCCCCAAAGCCTTCGAAAAAGCCGATGTAGACACGGCAAAAGCGATGATTTTCCGTTTCGCTGACGAGTATGTCAAATCTCTCGAGAACAACGGCTTCGGAGTTCCCATGGTCAGAAGCGATTTCTATTGGGGTTCCAATGGTGGCGCAGCCAATAAAGGCATGATTCTCATTCACGCCTATATCCTCAGCAAAGACGAAAAATACCTCAATGCGGCCATTGGTATCGCAGACTACATTCTAGGCCGTAATCCGCTGGATTTATCCTATTTGACCGGATACGGAGTCAATCAGGTAATGAACCCCCACCATCGTCCTAGTCAGGCAGACGAAATTGAAGCTCCTGTTCCCGGGATGGTTGCCGGTGGGCCAAATGCTTCGGCAACTGACTGTGCCAAAAGCTACGTAGATGGTGACGCTGTCGCGAAATCATATTATGATAATTCTTGCAGCTACTCCACCAACGAAGTCGCCATCAACTGGAACGCACCTTTCGCTTACCTGGTAGGCAGCATTCAGGCAATCCTTGCAACGGGAAAGGTTTACGATACGTCCAACGGCAAGAGCAGCGCCTCCTACGAACTTACCGCCATTCCCTCCAGCAAGGCTAAATTCAGCCCCGTAAAGGCCGGAAGTCGCCTCATCGTCAAGGACAACAGCGTCCTGCTGGAAAGAACCGCACCGGATGGCACCAAGAGGTACTTCAACCTGCGCGGCAAAAAACTCCGCTAGAAAGCAATCTCCCATTAAAAAAAAGTGACCCGCCGGCATAGCCGGCGGTTCTTCATATACGGGCATAGCCCTAGGATACTAGCAACGCGTTACACGCGTTGACGGTCTGACACTGGCGTACGGTCCTTACCGGCTGCCCGCAAGCGGGCTAGAGTTTCCCCAACATGGTCAGCTGGTCTCCGTACTTGTCCTCATCTAGCTGATGTTTGATGTAGTTCGCTATCTTGACCGCATTCTTGCCTGCCGTGTCGACATAATAGCCCCGGCACCAGAACTCCCTGTTCTTGTATTTGAACTTCAGTTCGGGAAACCTTTCGTACAACTGCAGGCTACTCTTCCCTTTTAAGAAGCCTACCACGCTGGACACGGCGAACTTGGGCGGTATCTCGAGAAGCATATGCACGTGGTCCGGGCAGACTTCCGCCTCGATAATCGTTATTTTCTTCCATTCGCAGAGCGACCGGAGGATTTTCCCGATTTCAAGCCGTTTCTGCCCATAGAAGACCTTTCTCCTGAATTTAGGGGCGAACACTATGTGGTATTTGCAGTTCCAGCTCGTATGAGCCAATGTTTGTATATTTTCCATGTTAATCCTTTGGTTTCATTGTTATGCAGTTTGTCAGGCCGCATTTCAATTATAATCAAAGGATTTCTTGTTTTCAGCACCGCCAAAAGGCTTCTTTAGAACCACCAGCCTAGCTGGTGGTTTTCGTTCATACAACGAAAGGCTCCCCAATTGGGGAGCCTTTTTACAATAGATTATTCGGAATCACTGAACATTAGGGATCGTATTCGTCAAAAGACCTTTTATCTGCATAAAGGTCATTCCCTTTCCATTCAAAAAGGGCGGCACCCCAGTCTCCTCCCTGGGTCGGTTCCCACAAGAAAGCTCCAATCCAACGGTCCAACCCACGTATCATCTGATCAGTGTGCTTGCGCGAGCCGTCGTATGCGTAGTGATCACCTTTGTCACCACCGTTGTACTCAGCAACGATGAATTCAAGGTCCGGGTATTTCGAGACTAGTTCTTCAAACAGGCTCTTCCAATCCTCCGGAGTGCCATCGCCGTAAGCCGTATAGGCAGAAAAACCCATCACCTCGGCAGGAACTTTCTGATTCATGAAAATCTCTTCCATCCACCAATTGACTGTCTGAGGTTTGCGGATACTTTCAATATGCAATACGGTCTTAGTCTGGGGCGAAACCGCCTTGACGGCGCGAATACCCGCCTTAAAGTACTTGGCCGCATTAGCCTTTCCGCTAGAAGTTCCCATGTCACCATTTATACTTGTAGAAGCCTTTTCAACACCATTGCCCCAACAATCTGTTCCGCTGTTGGGAACATGAATCAATATTCCGGGTGTGGTCTCGTTTCCTATTTG
>CACZII010000012.1 GCA_902781185.1 Fibrobacter succinogenes | reverse complement strand
CATTGCTTTTTGTCCCAACAAACAAAAAAGAGCCTTTCTCTATTTTGCGGCACACCAAAATACTTGGCATTTAAAACCATCGTTCTGACTTCATATTCCAAGTCCTCTTTTAACACTCGTAACAATGTTTCAAGAGTCTTCCCATGATCATGATTTTTCAGACCTTTGACATTTTCAAGGAAGAGAATTTTCGGCTTCTTTCCAGTCTTTATTTTATGGTCAACTATAGCGGCGATGTTAAAAAAGAGAGTTCCACGAGTGTCTTCAAAACCTTTGCGTTTCCCCGCAATCGAAAAAGCTTGGCACGGGAAGCCGCCGCACAGAACATCAAAGTCTGGAACCTTATCCAATTGAACGTCGTTTATGTCAGCATTGAAAAACTTGTAATTACCTTCGCTATCTTTTACAAAAAGAGATGGCTCAAGGGTCTTGTAATTTTCTTCATAAGTTATGCGAGCGTTCTTGTCCCATTCACTTGCAAAAACGCATTTTCCACCAACGGAATGCATTGCCGTGTGGAACCCTCCGATACCAGCAAACAAATCGATGAACTTGAACTTCGGTTTGCTTTTGTCGTTCTTGACAACCTTTTTACTCGGCACTTTTCGCTCCGTGTTGAAAGTGAACGAGTTCACTCTCGCGGGAGCGGTTCTGGCCGATTCGCTTGGCCGGGGTGCGGGCAAAAAGAAACGGCGGGGAGCCGACTCACTCCTCGCCTAAAAACGCGACATTTTCAAAAGAATACAATACACCCGCAATATGCCGGTCAGAGATTGCTTCCCCTGAAATAAGTTCAGGGTCGCAATGACACGGCGCAACACTACGCCCATGCAACCCACAGGCGAAGGCGAGTTATTGTCTTATTCCTTGTGTATGAAAGTGTCGAAGTTTCAGTTAGAGGACAAGAGCAAAACTCAGCGAGTCCACCCCTGTTCTGCACCTATCCAGACTTTTTCGAAAATAAAAAAGGCGTGGAGTTGAATGCATTTACCTACCTGAGGCCTTCGACTGCCCTACACAAATAAACGCAAACAACTCACGCCCCAAAAGGCCGCTTGCATACAGGCGAACTGCTATTTAAACAATAGACCATGTAGCAAAACGATGCGACGGGCTTATGCCGGCCGCAGACGTGAGCGTTCGTCTCATTCTCTGTGTATGAAATTGTCGAAGTTTCAGATAGAGAACAAGAGAAAACTCTATTTTCACCTTGAAATATAGATTATTGGAATGACAAAAGGCGACACCTGCCGTTTTTGTTGTAAAAAAGCGACCTAAAACGGCAAAAACCGGCCCCTACGGACCGGTTTTAGACTAAAAAAGTTTCAAGGCCCCATTTAAAGGAGCCCGTGTTCCTTGAGAATCTTCTCGTACTTGTCGGCACGAGACTTTTCTTCGTCAGCACGAGTTTCAGCTTCGCTGGCGCGTTTTTCGGCAGCTTTAGTGCGCTGGCGTTCATCGTACACCAAGTCATCCAATTCCTGTTGCCAAGTCATATAGCGTTTCCTCGTTTCGTTATCCGACAAATACCATTGCCGCTGAAGTTCGATGTCCTTTGTCCCCTTGGATGTAGCCTTGTTGGTCGCAAAATATTCGAGATACTCCTTGACCGACTGTTCGGCAACATCCCTGTACTTATTGAATATATAAAAATTTTTATAACAAAGGTCACCCAATTCGTGTTCCGGGTGCCCGATTTCCAGATTCTTGAACTTGTAAACGGCACGGTCCTGCTTGAAAATATCGTCCGGACAGATGAAAATGATGTACTGTTCCTTGAGGTTACGATAAGATTCGCCCTTGTTCAGAGCTTCGGAATCGCATAGTGCCTGGTAATATCGGGTTCGTTTCGGGAGATCGTGAGTGTCCTCCATCTGCATCTCGATATCGAATGTGCGGATGATTTCGCTATCGGCGCCCTGTTCCTTTACGAACACATCGTAGCGGACGCCCTTGTTAAAGGGGCTGGTTTCGGTGGATTTTTCAGGCTCGGGCTCCTGCAGGTCAAAAATCTTGATTCCGAGAATAGCCTCCAGGAAAGGCTTTGCGATGTGCTTGCGACTGAATACCAGCGCGAACATGAAGCGGTTTGTGATGGGCAGTTCCTCGAATGGAATGTGGTTTGGATCCATAATGCTCCTTTACGCAGCATGCGCCGCGCGGTTTAAAAACAAAAAAAGAGCCGTTCCTATGTCATATAAATTAATACGATATAGAAAACGGCTCTTTTGTGAGCTTGACCAGCTATTTGCTGGTTATGTAGAATATAGCAATTCGCCTCGTGGGAAAGTATTGTTTCATAAATTTTTTTCATTTTGCAAACAATACTTTGCAAACAAGCAGATTTCAACCGCCTGCAGGGGTCAATTTTCCTCAAAATTGCCAAAATTTCCGCGAAAATCGCCAATTGTCATAATATGACATCCGAGGAATGTATATTTGCGTCGAGAACACTTTTCCCCGCCTTTTTTGCTTGTAGGCGGATTGGAGTAGAAGATGGCTAGAAAGACCGAAAAAACGGATGATATCGCACCTAACCCGCTTATGGAGTTGGATGTAGAAAAGATGATTCGGGTTGTTCGTGGCAAGCAGGTTCTGCTTGACCGTGATATTGCAACATTATATGGTGTTGAAACTAGGGCGATAAATCAGGCCGTCAAGCGAAATATAGAACGTTTCCCTGACAGATATTGTTTCCAATTGGAAAAAAGTGAATTAGACAACTTGAAATCACAAAATGTGATTTCAAGTTGGGGCGGAGACAGGTTTAAGCCCTATGTTTTTACAGAACAGGGCTTTGCCATGCTTTCATCCGTCCTGAAAAGCAAGGTTGCCGTGAATGTATCCATCGCAATCATGGATGCGTTTGTCGCCATGCGGCAGTATTTATATCAAAATGGCGGAATTGTCAATCGCCTTTCTAATGTCGAAGCAAAAGATTTGGAACAAGACGCCCGTCTTTTAGATCATGATCACAAAATCGACTCACTTTTCGAGGCGATGGACCGTGGCGAGCTCAAATCTAAAGGTCTGTTTTACAACAATCAAGAATTTGACGCATACGTTTTCGTATGCGGTTTGATTCGCCAAGCCAAAAGATGCTCAAGCGGGAAAAAGGCGTTTCCGTGACAATCTACACCTATGACAAAAGCAAAGTCCTTGAAATGGACCTAGCCACTTACAACGAACAATATCCCGACAGTCCGATGCAAGTCTTGCCAAGTTACGGAATGCACGACCGATTTCTATTCATAGACGATACGGCTTACCACTTTGGGGCTTCGCTCAAGGATTTGGGATCGCAGAAGATTCAGGGAAAAAAAGAAAGTCGGACATTACAAGGTGACAACGCAGATTAGGTTTCTGCGGGGCGGGGTTTTAGGGGGTGTCCCCCTAGGGGAAGGGGTGATGGATGGTTCGACGGGCTCACCAACCTTGTTTTACGCAATGCCTGTCGAAACAGCAATCAGGGGGAGGCTTCCCCCTTTATAATAACATAGAAGAGCGGAAAGGGTGGGCGCAGCCCTGCGTGGCTCTGTCGGGTTATTCTGTACGGGCGCCCTCGGCTAGCAAACTTTTTGGGTTTCGTAAGCCCCTTCCAGGCTGTTTATTCGCTGCGGAACCGTAGTTTTTTGGCTATCCGGCCCGCCCTGACCGTCGCAGCATGTTCGCAGCTATACGGCCTGGCCTAACAGAGCCATTCGGCCTTTTTGGAGCAAAAAAGCGTTGACAAGAACGCATTTTATTGACTTTTGGCTATTTACACATTAGATTTAGGGGGACGGGCATCGTCCCGAAAGGTGTGTGGATTATATGGTGAAAAAATATCTCGCGGGCGCCGCCCCCATTATCACAACTGCGGCATTGGCAACAGGCATGCTTGCCGCAATGTCATTCGCGGCGGACCGCTCCGTCGCCCTCAACAAAGAAATCGAATCGCTCGAACCCATGAAGGGAATCGTGTTCTGGCCCGACCAGGCAAAAGACCAGAAGGATTTGCAAAAATCCATTTCGCTCGAATTCTCGTACTGCCTCCCCTGCGCCGTGGTGAAGGGCAAGACCGACGACAAGATCGACTACGACTGGAGCAGTTTCGAAAAGATGCTCGACGACATCGCGAGCCGCGGGCACCAGGCCATCGTGCGGTTCCGCATCGAGTACCCGAGCGCAACCATCACGAACGCATCGGGCTGCACCGAGAAGGTAAAGGGCGCCACTGCAGTCCCCAACTACATCAAGGCGAACAAATCCTACACCGAGACGTATTCCGAAGACCCGGGCGGCGACGGCCCCACGTATTATGCCGACTGGAGCAACAAGGAACTCCTGTGGTTCTACAAGCAGTTCTACACCGACTTTGCCGCGGAATACGACAACGACCCGCGTATCGCATTCGTGCAGGCGGGTTTCGGGCACTGGGGCGAATATCATATCTACGGCACCAAGCTAAACTTTGGAGTCAACTTCGCCACCAAGGATTACCAGGCCGAATTCCTGACGCATCTTGATAGTTTGTTCAAAGAGACCCCGTGGAGCATCTCCATCGATGCGGCAGACAACAACTACACGCCCGTCGCAGGCAACAAAACCTTGCTCGGGCTCAATTTCGGGCTGTTCGACGATTCCTTCATGCACAAGGAACACGACATTTCGCAGGGCAACGGCGACAACGAGCAGAACTGGCGCGATCTGGGCACGGACCGCTGGAAAACCGCTCCCGGCGGAGGCGAAGTCAGCTACTACACCGAAAAGGACCAGCGCGAGTTCCTGAACCCGGCAGGCCTTTACGGAGTCACCTGGGAAGATGCCGCCGCCAAATACCACATGACCTACGTGATAGGCAACGACGCACCCGAAGGCAGTTACGCCACCAAGGAACGCGTGTACGAGGCAAGTTCCTATGCGGGCTACAAGTTCGAAATCACGGGCTACGCAGTCAACAAAGTTTCGGCCGCCGTGCGCGTGAAGAACATCGGCATCGCGCCGCTTTACCACAACGCCTACGTGACCGTGAACGGCGTGCGCAGCGACAAATCGCTCAAGGGCCTCCTCCCCGGCGAAGAAGCGACCTTCACCGTCGCGGGCCTCACAATCGGTGACAGCGAATCGCCCGAAGTTTCCATTACCAGCGACAAGCTCTTGAAAGACGCGACCATTCCCTACAAGGCAAACCTCAGCGCAAGAGCCGAAGTCATCGCGGGCCTGCTAGACGAAAACGGAACCACTGCTATCGCAGACAGGCGCATTCTAAACAGCGGCAATATCGGCAACGTCCGTGCCAGCAAAATGACCGACCTCAAGGGCCGCAATGTTCCGAGAAAAGCCGCCAAAGGCGCCTACTATCCCATTTTAAAGCGCTAGGCTCTGTCGGGTTATTCTGTACAGGCGCCCTCGGCTATCAAACTTTCCCTATTTCGTAAGCCCATCCAAGGCTGTTTATTCACTACGGAACCGTAGTTTTTTAGGCTAGCCGTAATACACAAATGTTCACTATAAAGTGGCCGGACCTGGTGGTCCGGTCGTTCTTTTTGGGGTGGATTTTGTAAGAAATCCATAATTTTTGTTGCCGAAGTGGTAGAAAGTGGTATATTTGTATTGTGTTGTGGTAAAATGTGTCAAAAACTAGTATGAACTTAACGTCTTTCATAGGTCAAGCCAAAACGGCTATCGATGGAAAGGGAAGGTCTTCCTTCCCCAGGGAATTCCGTCGTCAGCTTACGGCTTCCGAAGGGGATGAGCTGGTGGTCACCCGTGGCCCAGATCAGACTCTCCGGTTGTTTACCTTGCCGGAATACGAAAAGTTCATGGCGGACCTGGACTCGAGGTCCGACCGCCGTCAAGCCGACCTAGTTCGGAGAGGCCTCTGCCCCACGGTTGTGGAGCTGGATGGCCAGAACCGCATTTTACTTCCAAAGATTTTGTTGGAGTATGCTGGTCTTAAGGGTGAAGTCCTTTACGTACAAGCTAGCGGTAAAACTCTCGAACTGTGGAATCCTGAACGCTTCAACGCCAAGTATGGTCTGCAATCAGACGATGCTATTGCCGCATTCGACGCTGCGTTCTACGGAGAAGGTTTGACGGAGGGTGGTAATGACAAGCGCTGACCTACGTCAACCCAAATTACAGACAAATGAATTAGGGTTCTATCATGACCCTGTGATGCTGGCGGAATGCCTGGACGGTTTGAACATCAAGCCGAATGGTACCTATGGTGACTGCACCCTGGGCGGTGGCGGACATTCCTATGCAATTGCAAACAAACTAAATGAAGACGGAACGCTCCATGCCTTTGACCGTGACGAAGAGGCTGTTGCCTTTGCTACAAAGCGTCTTGCGGGCGTGAAGTGCAAGTTTATTGTGCATCCTGTGCGGTTCGGTATGATAGGGGCCGAGATAGAAGCTGGCACTTTGGATGGTGTCCTTTATGACCTTGGTATCAGCAGCCATCAGGTGGATGATTCTGCCCGTGGCTTTACCTTCGTAGGAAACAACCCACTGGATTTGCGCATGGACCGTCGCGAAGGCGTTTCTGCCCAGGAATGGCTTTTCAAGGTGAATGCCGACGACCTGGCTCAGGCCCTTCGTAAGAATGCCGATATGGATAGGGCTTTCAAGTTGGCTACCCGCATGGTGGAAATGGCCGCTGCGGTTAAGGCCGAGGGTCGCGAGATTTTGCCGGACGATGTGAAGGCAATTGTGGAATCGGTGTTCCCCGACAAGCGTCGCGAAGTGAATGGACTTTTGGCTCGGGTGTTCCAGGCTATCCGTATGGAAGTGAACGGCGAGCTGAAGGAAATCGAGGATAGCCTGCGTTCTGCCGTAGACTGCCTGAAGGTGGGTGGTCGTCTGGTGGTGATGAGTTATCACTCGGTAGAGGACCGCTGCGTGAAGGAAACGGCCGCTGAGTTCGAGAAGGCCTGTATTTGTCCAGAGAACTTGCCGGTGTGCATGTGCGGCGGAAATCACCAGCGTTTGAAGAAGGTGAACCGGAAGCCAATTCTGCCAAGTGACGAAGAGATTGCAAGGAACAGCAGGGCTCGCTCTGCGAAGTTGAGGATTTACGAGAGGGTATGAGCGGTACTGAGAAATTCAAGGTGGCGGCAACCAATAGGTCGATTTTCATAATCGTCTTTTGCGTTGTGCTCTTGGGAGCGTTGCTCTTGATGCTGCCGCTGTACCAGCAGAACCGCTTGAATAGCCTGTACGGACAGTCCCGCAAGCTGGAAACCCAGGTGACCTTCCTGCAGCGTGACGTCCTTTTGCTTGAACTGAAAATTAACCAGATGTCTTCGCTGGAAAACTTGTCCGACTTTGCCGTAAGCGCAGAACTTGGACTGAATGAAGTGCCGCAGAAGATTATGGTTCTGGAGGGTAAAGGTGAATAGATTCCCTCTTGAACCGCTCGGATTCCTGAAATGGATTGTGCTGTCCCTTGTGGTGGTGCTGACCTTGCAGACATTCAATATCCAGGTGCTGAACCGCGAGGTGTACCAGAAGAAGACCATGAGTCTGGTGACACGTTCTAAGAATATCTATGCCGAACGGGGCCAGATTATGGACCGTAACGGTGTGGTGCTGGCGGATAACTTCAGGGATACTGCCAACAAGGCCCTGGACTATAGCCGCGTTTTCTTGCAGGGCAAGCTTGCCTCCCAGGTAATTGGAAAGCTTGACTTTAACGGTCATGGCGTTATGGGTGTGGAACGCGTCTTTGACGAACGCCTAAGCGGAAACGAAGGGTTCCGCGTGAGCGTGCAGGACGCCCACCGTCGCGAAGTGTATTCCCGTTCCGAGAATGTGGCAGAGGCTGTTCCGGGCAAGAACCTGGTGCTGACTATCGACAAGAATATGCAGGAACTGGTGGAAAAGGGCCTGAAGGATGGCGTGACGAAATACAGCGCCACCAGTGCTTCTGCCGTGGTGGTTGATCCTTACACCGGTGAAATCCTGGCCATGGCCAGTTACCCAACCTTTGACCCCAATTCCAAGACCCAGGGAATCGGTCGTGTGGCAAAGAACGAGATTGTCTCCATGTCTTATGAGCCCGGCTCCACCTTCAAGGTGGTTACCGCTGCCGCCGCTCTGGAAAACAACGTGGTGGACCCGGAAAAGGTGTTCGCCAACGAGGGCAAGAGCTGGAGCTGGAACCCGAGATCGGCTCCCATCAGGGATTCCCACGTGTATGGCGACATGAACATGACCCAGGCCATGGTGCAGTCTTCCAATATCGTGTTTGCAAAGATTGCAAACGAGGTGGGAGCGGACAAGCTTTACCGCATGGCCCGTAACTTTGGGCTGGGCATGAAGACTTCGGAGAATTTCTACGGCGAGGAATCGGGCAAGCTTTACCAGCCTTACGAACTGACCCGTGACGACCGCACTCTGAAAACCATGGGTTATGGTCATGCTCTGTTGGTGACGCCTATGCAGATGGTGATGGTCTATTCCACCATAGCCAATGGCGGCAAGTTGATGGAACCCATGATTGTAAAGGAATGGCGTGATGCCAATGGCGAAGTGGTGGAGAAGAACGAACCGGTGGAAGTGCGCCGGGTGATTTCGGAGGTGACCGCTGCAAAGATTCGCGGCATGCTCAGCCATGTGGTGAACGACAGCGACGGTACGGCGAAGCAGGTGAGAAGCAAGAAGATTCCCGACGTGCTCTTTGGTGGCAAGACGGGAACGGCTGAAAAGTTCAACCAGAAGACGGGCGAGTACGACAGCAAGCTCCAGGTGGCCTCTTTCATTGGGATGGTCCCTGTGGAAAACGCCCGCTATGTTTGCCTGGTTCTTGTAGATGACCCCAACTCCGACAAGGCCTACGGCCACGCCGGCGGTGTGACGGCAGGGCCTATTTTCCGCAATATCGTGGAAAGTATCTATTACCATCCGGAAATTTCTCCCTTGACCCACAAGCTGGCAAGGGTCCCGGCGAGCAGCAACTGCGATGTGGACTTTATGGGAATGACGATGGGTGCGGCAAAGAAGCTGGCTCACGACAGGGGTTGTCCTGTAGCTTTCAAGGGTGAGGGTAGCCGTGTGGTTTCCCAGCGTAGCGACGTGCTGGATTCTTTCGGGGTGGTCTTGAACCTGGGCGAGACTTCGGCCAGCAAGATGCCCAACCTGGTGGGGCTTTCGCTGAAAGAGGCTCTGGAGGTGATGGGAAGCATTCGCATGAATGTGGAATTTGAAGGCAAGGGTAGGGTTGTTTCCCAGTTCCCTAAGGCCGAGACGGAACTTTCAAAAGGTGCCACCTGCAAGCTGACACTGAAGGAGAAGGGCTGATGATTTCTGAAGGATTGATGCAGAACCTCCAAGTGACTGGACTTTGCGACGATTCCCGTAGGGTGAAACCGGGGAACCTGTTCTTCTCCATGCCTACGGAGGGTGCCGAGGGCTTTGCCCAGATGGCTCTCGATGCTGGAGCGGTGGCCGTGGTGGCGGAAACGCCCGCCCCCGAAAAACTTACGGCCAAGTGGATCCAGGTAACGGATGTCCGCAAGGCACGCCTGGAAGCGGCGGTGATTTTCTACAAAAATCCCTTCGGTAAGCTCACCGCCCATGCGGTGACGGGAACCAACGGCAAGACCACAAGCGCCTTCTTGATGGATGCCATGCTTACCGCCGCAGGCCACAAGGTGGCCCTGTTGGGGACTATCAAGAACAAGATCGGGGACAAGTCCGTGCAGGCGACCCTTACGACGCCGGGACTTTTGGACCTGTATGCCTTTGCCGCTTCTGCCGTGGAAGCGGGTTGCACCGACTTGGTGATGGAGGCTTCTTCCCACTCGCTTTACCAGGGACGTATGGCGGGTGTGCTTTACAAGAGTGCCCTCTTTAGCAACCTGACCCAGGACCATCTGGATTTCCACAAGACCATGGATGCCTATTTCGAGGCAAAAAAGCTTTTGTTTACCCGCTACCTGGCTAAGGACGGGGTTGCTGTCATTAACGTAGATGATTCCTACGGAAAGAAACTATACGATTCCCTGACCGGGATTGAAGCGGGCCGCAAGGTGGCTGTCTCGCGTCTCGGAATCGTTAGCGCTAATGTGAAGCCCGAAGGTCCGGTAGAGAATACCGAAGACGGCTTGAAAATGCTACTGCCCGCCATTAGTGGGGAGCGTTTCGAGACTCCGCTTTGCGGGGATTTCAACGTGGATAACGTGATGCTGGTGCTTTCTTGGGCGAAGGCGGTCGGTGTGCCTGAAGCCGCCATGCGCAGGGCTCTGGCTGACATCCGCGTGCCCGGGCGTTTTGAAAAGGTCTGGAACAAGAATGGTCGCCACGTGATTGTGGACTACGCCCACACTCCCGACGCATTAGAGCGCGTGCTCTCTACTGCCCGCAGCCTTTGCAGGGGTAAGCTTTCTTGCGTGTTCGGCTGCGGTGGCGACCGTGACAAGACCAAACGGCCCATTATGGGAGGCATTGCAGAAAGGCTTTCGGACAAGGCCTGGCTCACGTCAGACAATCCCCGTACCGAAAACCCCACGGACATTATCAACGATGTGCGTGCCGGTATGAAGACGGACAAGTTCTCTGTGGTGGAGAACCGGGAAGAGGCCATTTACAAGGCCTGCGCAGAACTTAAGGATGGCGACTGGCTCGTGATTGCGGGCAAGGGCCATGAGGACTATCAGATTATCGGCAAGACGAAACATCATTTTGACGATAGGGAAATTGCAGTAAAGGCTATGGAAAAATGCTGAAGTTGGATTTGACAATAGGCGAAATGCTGAAGATGCTTGAAACGGAGGCCGTGGGCGTTGCTCCCAAGGTTCTGAAGCGCAAGGTGAATCTCAGCATGGATTCGAGGGAAAAGGCCAAGGGTGTTGTCTTTTGGCCTATCAAGGGCGTCCGTTTTGATGCCCACAAGTTTGTAAACCAGATGGAAAAGGAAGGGGCGCTCATGAGCGTTGTTAACCAGAAAGCCGTGGAAGAATACTCCACCCAGAATGAAACCTTCAAGGCCTACGCGCCTGTAGAGGACACCACCAAGGCCCTGCTCAAGCTGGCAAAGGAATACCAGCGCCGCTTCAAGGTGAAGAAGGTGGCCATTACTGGTAGTAACGGCAAGACCACCACCAAGGAAATGGTGAAGGCTGTGCTTTCTTCTAAGTATGTGACCCATGCTACCGCTGGGAATTTCAACAATCATATCGGCGTGCCCATGACCCTTTTCCAGCTGAAGCACAAGCACGAGGCCGCCGTGGTGGAGATGGGCACCAGTGGCCCCGACGAAATTAGGCCCCTTTCTCTGGCGGCTGAGCCCGACGTGGCTGTGATTACCAACATTGGAGCCTCTCACCTGGAACGCCTGGGTGACTTGGATGGGGTTTTCCGTGAAAAGATTACCATTACGGCGGGTCTTAAGAAGAACGGCACACTCATTGTGAACGCCGATGACTCGAGGCTCTGCAAGGTCAAGACCACCAAGAATTACAAGGTGGTGACCTTTGGCCTGCGCCGTGGTGTGGTGAAGCCGGAAAGACTTTCCTGGAACGAGGACGGTTGTGCCGATTTCTATGTGGGTCGTACCCATTTCCAGCTGAACGTGCCCGGAACCCATAACCTTTACAACGCTCTTGCAGCTATTGCCGTGGGCGAGGCCTTCCGTGTTTCCAAGACTGAAATTGCCAAGGTGCTCAAGAATTTCCGCGCCACCAACATGCGCATGGAAATCAAGAAGGGCAACGGCTTCAAGATTGTGTCGGACTGCTACAACGCTAACCCCTCTTCTACCCGCATGGCTCTCCAGACTATCGGGAACATGAACGTGGAAGGCTGCCGCATTGCTGTTCTCGGCGATATGCTGGAACTGGGCAAGGAATCCAAGGAACTGCACCGGAGCATTGGTGCGCTGGTTCCCGAGATGAACTTTGACCTTCTGGTGACCGTGGGCGAACAGGCCAAGAACTATGTGAAGGGCGCCGAAGAGAAGGGCATGAAGAATGCCATGCATTTCAACTCTGTGCAAGAAGTGATTGAGTTCCTGACGGATGTGGTGAGCAAGGGCGATGTGCTTTTGGTCAAGGGATCCCGCGGAATGAAGATGGAACAGGTTGTGGATGCCCTGCTGAAACAGACAACGGTGAAGGCTTAAGAGGAATAGGGGAAACGCTTTTAGATGAATAGTTTGCAGACCATAGGCGTAAACAAGTGGCTGTTGCTTGCAACGCTGCTGTTGATATGCTTCGGCATAGCCGTAGTCTATACGGCGTCTACGCCCCATGCCCTGCAACGGGGACTTTCTCCGGAGTTCTATCTGAAGGCTCACCTGTGGAAGGTCCTTGCCGCCCTGGTCATTATGTTCGTGGTTTCGAGGATTGATTACAGTGTTTGGATGAAGGGCTCCCGCGTGGTGTTTATCGTGGGGGCGGTCCTTACGGTGGCGGCCATTGTCGCCGGCGGTAGCGTCAAGGGCGCAAACCGTTGGATTTGGGGAATCCAGCCTTCTGAAATCCTGAAACTGGGGCTGATTTCTTGGGTTTGTGCCAAGCTTGCTATTGCGGGTACTGACATCAAGTCTCTGAAATGCAGCCTAATCCAGCCGGCGGTACCCTTCGGGATTTCGGCAATATTGCTTGCCTTGCAGCCGAACTTTTCCATGTTGCTTTTGTTTGCAGGCATTACCCTTGCGGTACTCTTTGTGGCTGGGGCCCGTTTCAAGTATATCGCCATATCCCTTGCGGCTTGCATTCCGGTGGGCCTGATTGTGCTCCTGATTAAGTCTCATACCTCCAAGCGCCTGATGGCGTTCTTCAATCCGGCGGAAAACCAGAATTCCGCTTACCAGGGTGAGCATGCTCTGGAAGCTCTTGGTAACGGAGGCTTTTTCGGTACAGGGTTTGGCATGGGCGTGCAGAAGTTGGGTTACCTGCCTGAGGCCCATAAGGATGTGGTCTATGCGGTAATAGGCGAGGAGTTTGGCTTTGTGGGAACTTTTGCCATCTTGCTGCTTTTCGGCATGCTGTTCTACCAGGGTTTTGAAATTGCACGGAATTCTTCGAGCCGTTTTGGAAAGTATATGGCGGTGGCTTTGACTATTTCTCTGTTCTTGAACTTCTTGGTGCATGTTTGCGTGAGCACGGGCCTTTTCCCCACTACGGGGCAGCCCTTGCCTTTCCTCAGTTTTGGTGGAACCAACTTGATTTTCTCGGCGTTGTTCATTGGAATTCTTTTGAACATCTCGAAACCGGGAACAGGCAAGAAGATTTGGGAACCCTATATGAAAAATGGGGACAAGACGGATTCTCGTCCCCTTACGGAATCTGAAATTTCAAGGAGTGGACGATGAAAAAGTTCCTTTTTGTGTGCGGTGGAACCGGTGGACATATTTTCCCGGCTGTGGCTATTGCCGAGAGCCTTAAGAAGATGGGTGTCCAGGACATTACTTTTGCCGGTCGTAAGGATTCCATGGAAGAACGCCTAGTGGCGGGCAATTGGCCCTATGAATACATTACCGCTGAACCCCTCCATCGAGGTCCCTTCCTCAAGAATTTAGCGCTGCCTTACAAGTTGATCAAGTCCTTGTCCCATGCGAAGAAGGTCGTTCGCAAGGTGAACCCCGATGTGGTGGTGGCTACCGGTGGATACGTTTCGCTGCCCATTGTCCTTGCTGCAGGCAGTATGGGAATACCCGTATATCTGCAGGAACAAAATGCAGTAGCAGGCATTGCCAACAAAATGGGCGCCCGCTATGCAAAGACGGTATTTGTGACTTCGGAAGATGCGGCAAAGTTCTTCCCTGCTGGAAAGACCATGATTTTTGGCAACCCGGTCCGTGAATTGCCTGCCGAAGACAGCCTGGAACGCCCGCTGGAATTCCGGGAAGGCAAGAAGGCCGTGTTTATCGTAGGCGGTTCTCAGGGAGCTGTCGGCATCAACAACAAGATTGAAGAGAGCATCTCCAGAATCGTGAACAACGAGAACGTTTCCGTGGTCTGGCAGGTGGGTGTCAAGAATGTGGATGCTATTAACGGCCGCCTGGGAATTTTGCCCAACGTGTCGGTAAAGGGATTCCTGAACGGGATCTATGCCTACATGAAGCATGCGGACCTGATTATCAGCCGCGCAGGGGCTTCGGCTCTGGCCGAGATTCTTGCTTTCGGCAAGCCTTCTATTCTGCTTCCGTTCCCTCACGCTACGGCGAACCATCAGGAACATAACGCCCGTGCTGTTGAAAAGGCCGGTGCCGCCCTAGTGGAGCTGGACAGTGACGAGAACCATTTGTGGGACAAGGTGGAGTCCCTGCTGTTCGATAGCGAGAAACTTTCCAAGATGGCGGCAGCCGCGAAAAAGCTTGGAATGCCCGATGCTGCGGACAAGATTGCCAAGGTGATTTTGGAAAAGGAAAGTGCATAATGCAGATTAATGATTGTAAACGTGTCCGTCGCTTGCATATGGTGGGTATCGGTGGTGCCGGTATGTCCGGTATCGCAGAAGTCCTGCACGAAAATGGCTTTGTGGTGACCGGTTCTGACATGGGCGAGGGCTCTGTCATCGATTACCTGAAGCATCTGGGAATCCGTGTGGATGGCAAGCACGAGGCCAAGAACGTAGAAGACGCCGACCTGGTGGTTTATTCTTCAGCCATTCCTTATGACAATCCCGAGCTCGTAGAGGCTCGTGCCCGTCGCATTCCCGTGATCCGCCGCGCTGAAATGCTTGGCGAGCTGATGCGCATGAAGTATACCTTGGCTATTGCCGGAACCCATGGCAAGACCACCACAACCTCTATCGTGGGCGAAATCTGGGAAGAGGCCGGTCTTGACCCCACCATCATCGTGGGCGGTGTGGTGAAGGGTAAGGGTAGCGGCGCAAAAGTGGGCAAGGGCGACTACCTCATTGCCGAAAGTGACGAGTTTGACCGCAGCTTCCTTTCCATGATGCCCAGCTCCGCTATCGTGACCAATATCGATGCGGACCATCTGGACACCTATGAGAATATTGACGAGATTAAGGAAGCCTTTGTCCAGTTTGTGAACAAGATTCCTTTCTACGGACAGGCTATCCTCTGCATTGATGACCCCAATGTACAGCAGATTTATTCCAAGGTCCGTAAGCCGGTGATTACCTACGGGTTCTCCCGCCAGGCCAAGTACCATATCGATAACCTTCGTTTCGAGAAGGGATACCCTCATTTTGAAATTCTTAATGACGGTGTGAGCCTCGGGGAATTCCATTTGCAGATTCCGGGCCGTCATAATGTGCTGAACGCTACCGCTGCCGTGGCCCTTGCCATGGAAGAGGGAATCGATGTAGAAGTGGCAAGGCGTGCCGTTGCCGCGTTTGAAGGGGTTCAGCGTCGCTTTGAATTTTTGGGTGAAAAGAATGACATCCTGGTATTCGACGATTACGCCCACCACCCCACAGAGGCGACTGCTACCTTGCAAGGGTTCAGGGATGCTTTCCCGGACCGTCGCGTGATTGTGGCTTTCCAGCCTCATCTGTTCTCCCGTACCAGGGATCAGCACGACGCCTTCGGAAGTGCCTTTGCTAACTGCGATGTGCTGTTGTGTACCGACATTTACCCGGCCCGCGAGCGCCCCATCGAAGGTGTGACTGGAGCTCTGGTTTCTGATAGCGCTCTTGCTTTCGGTCACCGTAACGCTCGCTTTGTGGGTGACCAGCAGAACCTGCTCCCCATCTTGAAAGAGGAACTCCGCCCGGGTGATGTGGTGGTGCTGATGGGGGCTGGAAACATCTGGAAATTGGGTCAGAAGATTTTGGAGGAGTGCATTTGAGTCCTAAAACCACATTCCTTGGACGCCGTATAGGCTACAACGAGGAAAAGCGCAAGCGTACTCGTGCCATGAAGATCAAGAATGGTGCGAAAAAGAGCTTGGGCTGGTTTAAGCGTCGTGGCTGGATTATCGGTCTTGTGCTGGTAATTCTTGCTACTGCCGCGTGGACGAACCGTTTCTACCTGCAGCGCTTTAATCCCATGGAACTTCGGCATCTCCAGTACATCGATATTGAAGGTAACCGCATGCTCACTTGGGAAGACGTGGTACAGAACGCCCAGGTGGAACCGGGAATGCTTTTGTCCGAGGTTTTCGAGGATTCTGTGGAAAAGAACTTGATGCAGCTACCTTTGATTCACAAGGTGACTGTGGAAAAGCATTTCCCCTCGTCTCTTACCATCAAGGTGCAGGAATCTTCTCCGGTGGTGGCCTTTTTTCAGGGTGGGCGGGCCATGGTGTACTCTGAACGGGGACTTCCCCTGCCCATGTCCACTTCTACGGCTTTCCATTTGCCTGTGGTGGATTCCCTGGCCTTTGAAAAGATTGGGGATGTGGCGGCCCACCTGCAAAAACTCAAGCAGGAAAATGCTGAACTTTACGGTCTTGTATCTCAGGTGTCCTGGAGCGAAGAGCACAGGGCGTACGAAGTGTTCTTTAGCGATGTGGGCTACAAGGTCCTTTTCCCTGAAAGGGAATGGGATAAGAATCTATGGACCTTATACGAATCTGTCAAGCGCGGGTTCCCCCAGGACGTAAACTGTGCCGGGGAAGTGGATTTGCGCTTTCCGGGTTTCTTGTACGTAAGGAATTTTGACAAGAGGTGTGTCAATGGATGACAACAATGAATTGAGAAAAGAGGACTTGGTATTCGGTCTTGATGTCGGGACCTCCAAGATTAACCTGTTCGCGGGAGCCATGAATCCCGATAACACGGTGAAGATTCTTTGCTGCGGAGCCTTACCGCTGAAGCGTCCCGATGAGTTGGACGATGTGGTGGAAACCCTGCAGAACGTCATTAGGCAGTTGGAGCCTTTCATCGATTTCGATGTGCGCGATGTCTATGTGGGCATTGCGGGCAACCATGTGTCCTCCGTCAATTACAAGGGCCTGATTACGCTGCCTACGGGTGAAGTTCGCGAAGTGGATATGGAACGGGTCAAGAACTTGGCTAGCACCATTCCCGAAACCGCAGGTCAGATTCTTCATGTGTTCCCCGGGGAATATACCCTGGATGATCAGGCGGGAATCCGTAACCCGAAGGGTCTTAACGGTCGTAGGTTAGGAGTAGAAGTTCAAGTGGTCACCTCACCTTCGAACGTCATCCTGAACCTTGACAAGAGCGTTACCCGTGCAGGTCTCCATGTAGAAGAACTGGTGTTGGAACCGTTGGCCGCAGCCTCTGCCGTGCTGACCGATGACGAACGTGAACTGGGCGTGGCCCTTATCGATATCGGTGCAGGTTCTTCGGATATTGCCGTTTTTGTTGGAGAATCTGTTCGCTATACGGCGTCTCTGGATATTGCCGGAAACAAGATTACTAGCGATATTAGCCAGTGTCTGAGGGTTCCCATATCGCTTTCCAAGGCCGAAGATATCAAGAAGCGTTATGGTACCTGCCGTATGAGTAACCTGATCGAAGACGAGACCTTCCCGGTGCCCAGCGTGGGTGATAGGGGAGATGTCCAGTGCTCCCGTAAATTGCTGGCGCAGGTGATAACGGCCCGTGTATTTGAGATATTCAAGATTTTGAAGGAAGACCTTGAAAAGCAGAAGATGGATAGCCTGCTGAACGGTGGTATCGTGCTGACGGGGGGCTGCTGCGCCCTGGAAGGTATCGATGCTGTGGCCGAGAAGGTGTTTGGCAAGTCTGTCCGTATTGGCTACCCCCGCGATGTGGCCGGTGTGCAGAGCTATTCTAACCCGTCCTATGCTACGGGAATTGGACTCTTGCTGTATGCCGCCAAGCAACGCCGTAGGGAAAAACGCCGCGAGACCGGCAAGCAGATTTCGGTGTCTATGAAAAAGAGCCTCCAATGGTTCAAGGACGTCCTTAAAACGTATTTCTAAAAACAAAAACAACCACTCACAACAGGGAGAATAACTATGAGTGAATTCGACATAACCCCAACCTCACACATCCTGATGGATGACTCAACCCTCAACAACGCGAAGGTCAAGGTCTTCGGCGTGGGCGGTGCCGGTGGTAACACTGTGAACCGCATGGTCGGCATGAACATTGAAGGCGTGGAATACTACGCCGTCAATACCGATGCCATGGCTCTGGACTTGAGCAAGGCAGACCACAAGATTGCCATCGGCCAGAAGACCACGAAGACTCTCGGTGCGGGTGCTAAGCCCGAAATTGGCCGCAAGGCTGCCGAAGAGAACGTGGAAGACCTGAAGGAAGCCATGAAGGGCGCCGACATGATCTTTATTACCGCCGGTATGGGCGGTGGTACAGGTACGGGTGCCGCTCCGGTGGTAGGTGCCGTTGCTCGCGAGCTGGGTATCCTCACCGTTGCCGTGGTGACCAAGCCCTTCCGTCACGAAGGTCCTGTCCGTTCTCGTAATGCCGAAAAGGGCATCAAGGCTCTGCGTGAAAATGTGGACACCATGATCGTGGTGGACAACAAGAAGCTCATGAAGGTGGTGGAAGAAACCGACAAGAAGATGACATTGGATGGAGCCTTCAAGCTCACTGACGAGATTCTCGGTAATGCCGTCCGCAGCATCTGTGGTATCATGTTCAACCATGGCCTTATCCATGTGGACTTTGCCGATGTGAAGACGGTGATGTCCAATGGCGGTTCCGCCCTGATGGGTACCGGTATTGCTGAAGGCGAAGGCCGCGGCATCAAGGCTGTGGATACGGCCCTTTCTTCTCCGCTTCTGGAAGACGTGAACGTGGAAGGCGCTACTGGCGTGCTGGTGAACGTTTCTCATGGCGAGAACTTCTCCATGCTGGAATACGATGAGGCCATGGAACACATTTATGAAGCCGTGGGCGAGATGGGTGACCCGAACATCATCATCGGCGACATCCTGATTCCGGAATTGGGCGATCAGGTTTGCATTACCGTGATTGCTACCGGTTGCGGTGGAACATCTGCTTCTTCTGACGTGAAGCCCATGTTTGCAAGCGCTTCTGATGTGCCTGCTGCAACTCAGTCTATGGATGTGGTTAACTCCATCGGCGCACCCAGCAACTACCAGCAGGCTCCCCAGCCTGTGGCAGCTACGCCGCGTCCGACAGCTACCAACTTCGTTGCCTTGGCCCAGACGGTTCCCATGGGTGCTGTCCCCCAGGCTGAAGTTCAGGCCCCTGCTATGGACTTTGCTTCTGCACAGTTCAACGCCCAGGCCCCGGCCTTCGAAGAGAAGCTGATGCCCCAGGGTATTGCCACGGCCACTCTCCCCGAGACGGAAGAGATGCCCGGCATTGCCGACATGGACCAGCTTTCCAACGGTGACTATGGTACTCCGGCCTATACCCGTCAGACCATGACCGAAATGCCTGCCCGCGAAGTGGAAGAACCCCGTAACACGAACTATGCCGAAGGTTCCTTGAAGACCAGCGGCGTGGATTACGATGTCCCGGCCTTCCTCCGCAACGGTGGCTTTAAGCTGGATTCTTTTTAGTCCTTAATTAACACACACACCGGATACGCGCAAGCGTATCCACCACAACACGAGGGATCACCTGGGTCTCCCTGCCTGGGTGATCCCTTCTTGCATTGTGGACATGAGTCCACAATGCAAGAAGTATTATATGACCGCTCGCGCTAAAACCTTGTGAAATTCTCCGGAATGCGCTCGCTCTCGCGACCACGACTCATTAATATGAGTCGCTTGTCGCTCACGGGGCATCTTCGGCAGAGCCTACGATACAAGAAGTATTATGAGACCACTCGGACTCATCATTACCGCAAAGCCTAAAAACTGGTGGTGCTTCTATGGAAGGGCTTTGCTCTCGCAAACGCGACCCGTTAATACGGGTCGCTTTTTGCTCACGTAGACAGCTTTTTACTATTTTACATAACATGAGGTCCTGTATTAAAGCCCTCGCTTTTGGTGTGTCTTTTTTAGCCACCATGAGTTTTGCCGACTCGGAATTCCCGCAGTCGGGTTCTACAGGCTATTTCCAGATAGGTACGGATTTTGACATCGGCCTCAACGGTGGACCCACCGACCCGGAATTTGCCGTGGATACGGCGGATTGGTATGGTGCCAACTGGCGGGGCCTTCGTATCCCTCTGGAAAACGCTCGCAGCTACGAGGAATCGGTTCACCCCTTCTTTACGCTTAGCTTCCGTGCGGGCTACAAGGATTTCCACGTCTTGCTAGAAGCTCCTCTCCGCAAGGATATGGAAGCCTGGTATCAGGACGACTGGAAGACCAACTTTACCTACAAGCCCAGTGAGCTGGACATCAACGTCCCTAACAACGCCTATGCCAAGTGGAACAATGGCGTGGGTTACGTGCAGTTCGGACGTTTCAGCCCCGACGACCTGAAAATTTCCAAGAACGACATCTTGATTGGCGGGGCCCCGTATCATGATGGTATCCTCTGGAAGTTCGAACCGGGTATCTTCCGTTACGATTTTATGCTCAGTTCCCTGAACCCTTGGCTCTTCGGGGACGTGGTCGACCGCAGTACAGGTTGCCCGCAGCCAGGAACCGAAGCCTACGACCAGAAATGCACGAATCCCGGTCGCCAGGTGTCAAACCAGCGGAACCGCACCTACACCGACAACGTGAAGAACATGGTGTTCCACCGCTTCGGTGTGGAGACCAGCAAGTTCTGGGTCTACGTGGTGGAACAGAGCATGGTGGGGGGCAAGGCCCTGGAATTCCGTTCTATCAGTCCCTTTATTTATTGGCATGACAATTATGCCACGGGTTACACCTCTGCTATGACGTCCTTTGAACTTGGTTACAAGACTTCCGCCGGTGCCAAGTTCTACGGACAGATCAATATGGAAGACATCAATAGCCCCGTAGGCGAAGATGACGACAAGGGCACCAACCGCTCTATCCTGAACTATATGGCGGGCTATTTCCATCAGGTCAAGACCAACCGTTTTGGCGAATATTCCTGGCGCTTCGAGGTGGTCCGCACCGATCCTGCATCAAACAACAGCAGGCTTCCGCTTCTGAAGTATACCAGCCGTCGTAACTACCGCAGTAACTACCGCGAACAGGGAGATGCCGGTTATGCCGATGCCTACTTCGTGGACTATCCCATCGGTTACCGTCGTGGTTCCGATGCTCTTGACTTGTGGCTGGAACTGGGCTGGACCTATGGCGCCCACTCCCTGGCTATTATGGCGGCCTGGCTCCGTCAGGGCGACAAGGAACTTTACACTGATTATGACGTAGCCTTGGATGTGGAGGGGGCAACCTCCGGTGTAGAAGAGGCCCAGTACGTGCTGGACATTCAGTACCAGCTCAAGTTCAACCAGTGGCTGCACTTCTATCTGGGCGGTGGTGGCCGCAAGTACGAGAACCTGGCCCACATTGCGCACAAGAACGGCATGGACGGTTGGATTCGTTCGGGAATCCAACTTCAGTTCAATCCTGTGGATATGAAGTTCTAGTTCTTACCGCACCACCAGGGCGGCTAATGCCAGTTCTTGGCTAATACGGGTGGAGCACTTTCCGCTCTTGATTTCAAAGTCCAGGTCGGCAAGCCTACGGATGACGCGGCAGAGCAGCGGCTTTCCCCAGCGGCGTGCGCATTCGGGGGCCTTTCCTTTCACATTGAAAATGAAGTCGTTCTTGCCCAGTTCGGCGGCGGCATCTTTTGGCGTCATGCCTTTCGCGAGCAGGGAAGAAAAGTTCATTAGGTCTACGGCATAGTAGTAGAGCGATGCCACGATCTGTACCGCCTGTACGCCGTTGTTCAGCATCTCGTTCAGTTTTTTGGCGTAGGTCTTGGCGTCCCGCATGCCGAAGTAGTCGTTGATCTCGTAGGCTACGATTTTCCGCTGGGGGACCACCATGGTCTTTACCAGGTCCAGCGTAATCTTTTTGCAGTCGGGGGAGAAGAGCAAGATCTTGTCCACTTCTTCGCAGACCAGCTTGGTGTCGGTGCCGAGGGCCTCGGCCAGGTACTGGCAGGCATCCTTGTCGATAGCCTTCTTGAAATGGGAGGGAATGACCGAGGCAATCCAGTCGGCCATCTTGTAGGCCTTGGGCTCGTCGTATTCCTTCTCGATTTCACCCGCCTTTTTCAGGGCCTTGAAAAGTTCCGTGTTGGCGGCGAGAGTTTCGAAGTCCAGCAGAAGCTTGCATTGGGGAGTGTGGCTAAGCCATTTGGCGAGAGACTTGGTGTCGTCGGCCTTCAGAGCCTCGGCCTTGCGTACCACTACGGCCTGTTCCGGGCTGAACATGGACACGGAATCGCAGGCGCTGATCACAGCTTCGGCGATAGAGGGAATGTTTGTGTCTGTGGCGTACAGAATCTGCTTGGAAAGAGGGTCGTCTTTCCGCTCGCCCAGGGCATCGGCGATAAACTTCTCGATGCGGATGTCCTTGGAGAACTGGTCCTTGCCTATCAGGGCGACAATCATTCTGGCCTTTTCCCGAGAACCTTACTTGAAGTCGATAATTTCGAAGGTGTTCACGCCCTTGGGGGTGGTCACTTCTACCGTATCGCCGCGCTTCTTACCCATGAGGGCTGCACCGATGGGACTCTTGAAGCTGATTTTGCCGTTGAGGGCGTCCACGCTTTCGGGGGAAACCAGCTGATACACCACGTCGCGCTTGGTCTTTAGGTTCTTGACGGTGACGGTGGCTCCGAAACGGATGCTGTCGGAAGAGGCGTCGAAGGCTACCACTTCGGCACGGGCCAGCTGGTCTTGCAGCTTGGGCAGTTCCACATTGTCGATGGCGGCGAGCCTTTCCTTGGCGGCATGGTATTCCGCATTTTCACTTAAATCGCCCTGTGCGCGGGCGTCAACCAATTCCTGCAGGACGCGGGGGCGTTCTACATTTTTTAAATTATTGAGGTCCTTAACGAGCTGGTCGTAGGCTTCCTGTGTAAACGGGATTTTCTTTTCCATGCTCTACAAGGTAAAAATTTTAACGGCGTCTTGTGGGGCAGAATGCCTCAAAGGACGCTTTTTGCAGGAGTCGATATGTACAATCTGTTGGAAAATGGCGGTGTGTGTTCCCCCAAGGGCTTCACGGCATCTGGAATCTGTGCAGGTATCAAGGCCAGCGGCAATGCCGACATGGCGCTTCTCAAGAGCGAGAAGGCGGCCCGCTGTTTTGCGGTGTTTACCACCAACAAGGTGAAGGCCGCTCCGGTGCTCTACGACAAGGCTGCCCTGGAGCATGCCCATTTTGCAACGGCCGTGGTGGTGAACAGCGGTAACGCCAATGCCTGTACCGGCGAGCAGGGCTACAAGGATGCCGAACGCATGGCTACCCTTACCGAAGAGGCCCTGAACCTTACGCCCAAGAGCGTGCTGGTCTGCAGCACCGGCGTGATTGGCCACCTGATGCCCATGGACAAAATCGAGGCCGGCATTCCTAAGCTGGTGGAAAAGCTCCACGCCGACGCTTCCGAAGAATTTGGTCGTGCTATCCTCACCACCGACCTTGCGCTCAAGAGCCATGCTGTTGAAATTCACACCGAGAAGGGCGTGGTGACCATCGGTGGCGCCTGCAAGGGCTCGGGCGACTTCTTTGCGGAATTCCGCGCCGACATTGCGGATTCCTTCAACGCCATTACTGTGGACGGCGACACCAGCACCAACGATACCTGCATCTTGCTTGCCAACGGCATGAGCGGGCTCCGTTACGAAGACTTGAGCTTGAGCGAACAGGGCGAGTTCCGTGCGGCCCTGATGCTCATTATGCAGAGCCTCGCAAAAGACATTGTGCGTGATGGCGAAGGTGCTACCAAGCTTATTGAACTGCGCATAGAGAAGGCCGAAAGCCACGAAGAAGCTCTCCGCATGGCTCGCTTCATCGGTACCAGTAATCTGGCCAAGTGCGCCATGTTCGGCGAAGACCCCAACTGGGGACGTATCCTCAGCAGCGCTGGTTCTAGCGGCTGCAACATGGTGGCCGAACACACCGACCTGTTTTTCGGTGACGTGAAGGTTCTGGAAGGCGGTCGCCCGTTGCCTCTGGACGAGGCCCAGACGGCGGCCCTCCACGCAGTTGTCCGTCAGCGTGAATACAAGGTGACTCTGGTGTTGAACATCGGCCAGGCCTCTGCCAGCGCCTTCACCTGCGACCTGAGCTACGGGTACGTAAAGATCAACGCGGAATACACGACTTAAAATGACCGCTCGCGCTAAAACCGGGGATAGCTTCTCCGGCTTGCGCTCGCTCTCGCAACCACGCCTCGTTAATACGAGGCGTTTGTTGCTCACGGTAACGACTGCTCGGGCTAAAGTGGTGTGAAACTTCTCCGGTCAGCCCTCGCTCTCGCCGCCACGACTCGTTGGTACGAGTCGCTTGCGGCTCACGGACGACCGCTCGCGCTAAAACTGAGAACTTGAAATTAATGTGAAATGTGTAGTGTGGAATGTGTAATTTCACATCCCACATCACACACTACACACTTGTAGTTAATCCTTTAAGCACCTTAGGCTGGCGCCGTGTTCGGGATTGAACTTCTCGAAGGTGACGTTGTCCTTGTTATGGTGGAATACCACCACTTCGCCCTCTGCAGTCCAGAAGTAGGCCTTCTTTCCGGCGGTGTCGAACTTGCGTTCTTTCAGCGGCACGTCGCTCTTGGCGAAATGTCCGCCGCCGGCCTTTACGCCGAACCCTAGTTCGTCTTTACCGTTACCGTAGTTGTTGGTGCCCTCCTTAATGGGGTCCCAGCCGAATCCTGCCTTCAGGGCCAGCGCAGGCTTTTGGCCGGCGGCGGCAATCAGTTTCTGCCATTCTTCCTTGGAGGGCATGTGGAACCCGTCCAAACAGGCGTTCTTGGCGTTCTCGAAGTCGTAGAGGCGGCCCCAGTTGTTGCACTGCATGCACAGGGAGCCTGCGGCCGTAGCGAAGTTCATGTTTTCTGCTGTCCAGAGCTGGTCACCGATGCGTACCCATTCGTAGGCGTACCCGTCGCGAGGATCCTTGTAGCTTCCGTGGGTGGCAGGGTCCCCGCTTTCATCGAACACTTCGCCAAATTCCACCTGCTTGTTTTTCTGGTACAGGGCCTTGGAGGCAAGTTTTCCGTTCTTGTGGTAGCGAAGGACTGCGCCTTCGATATAACCGTCCACGTAGGGAATTTCCGATTTCACGGTGCCGTCCTCGAAATACTCCTTGGTGGTGCCTTCGCGGCGGTCTGCCTTGTACGGGGTTTCCCGCTTCAGCGAGCCGTTCTCGTAGTATTCCTTTTCCATGCCCTCGCGTTTGTCATTTACGTAGGTGGTTTCGAATTGCACGTTCCCGTTAGGGTATTTTTCCACCCGAACGTCTTCGCAGCCTGCAGCCATGAATGCCACGGAGGCGGCGAGGCTTGCCACAAAAATTCTTTTACCGCAATTGTTTAATTTAAACATAATAACCTTTTTACTTATAAATTAAAACTGTATGGATCCTCGCCGGAGTTTATCCCGCACTTGATGCGGGACGAGGATGACGCTGAGTGTAACCTCACACCACACATTCCAGACTTCACATCTAAAATTCAATCTTTCCGGCGGTGGCGAGAATCCCGATAATGTAGAGCATTCCGTCGTAGTAGCGCCAGAAACGGAAAGGCACAGACAGGTTCGCCAGGTCACGCACAAACCCATGTACCAGCGGGCTCTCGGCAGGGAGCACTTGGGTGGCAGCGGCGTTCATGGCAATCACTCCCGGAGTGGCCTCGCGCCCTTGTCTCGGAAAGGGGCTTCCGTCTACGGAGTAGTCCGCCAGGTACGGGCGCTTGCTTTCGAAATAGTTCAGCAGTCTCTCGCAGATTTCCTTCTCACGCTCGTCACCACGGAACAGCGTGTAGTCCAGGCTCAAGTTCAGGGCCACCCGCCAGGCGTCTCCGCTGAAGCAGTTGCTCTCGGGGAACCAGGGCATGGATTTGGGTGTGCCGTCAAACTCAGAGTAGTCGGCGCAGAGGCCCGTCTCCGGGTGAGCCGCCTTCGTCAGGTATTCAATGCTCCGCTTGGCAATCTCGTTCCATTCGTTGTCGCCGGTGGCTTCCGCGAACATGCGGTAGAAGGCCACGGTGTGGTAGCTGGGGTCGGTGAAGTCGTTGCCCAGCACGGGGGAGAACCTAACGATTCCCATCTTGGGGTCGATGATGGGGCCCACCAGCTCGTTGGTCTGCTTGTGCCGCATCATGTTGATAAGCTCCACGGCCTCTTGCTTATAGTCGTCACGGTCGAAACGCTTGGCGGCAATCAGCAGCGCCGCTGCGATGTACTCCTCGCCGTCAGGGGCGGATCCCGGGTCCATCATGGAAAAGTCGGTGGTGGAAACCTGCCAGGAATAGAAACCCTGGTGCGGACCGCCCGCGTTGTACAGGTAGCGCTTGGCAAAACGCCAGAGCTTCTCAAAAAGTTCCGGGTGGTCGGTGAGGGCGGTGACGAACATACCGTAGCTCATACCCTCGGAGCGGATGTCGTCGTGTCCGATGTCTACGATGTAGGCCATGTCGTCGGAGGCGTCAAAGCAGATGCGCTCGTCGATGGGGTCGCCCTCAAAAAGCTTGCTGTAGGCATTCTGCAAAAGCTGGTCTGCGAAGTTCGGGCCATAGCCTGCTTCCACGAACATATCACGCGGCTTGAATCGTTCCATAATAAACTCCGTTTTTTGGGAAAAATAATAAAAGGTTCCTGGAATCGGTGAAAAGGGGCAGGCTTTCCCCTCGGCCGAGCTGTGTCTCGGCCTACCCCTTCGCCTAGGGGGCAAATCCCCCTAATACCCCCTCATTTTTCCTGTCAAACGCGCCTGCAACTTGTTGACAGGCAATTAATTACTACATTTTTGGCCATGGAAGAGTGTTTAAAGTCGGTAGATCTGGTACTTGCCAGCGGGTCCCCCCGCCGTCGCGAAATCCTCGAGCAAATCGGGGTCGAGTTCCGCGTGTTGGTTTCCGACGTAGAAGAAAAACCCACTGCCCAAAATCCGCTGGATTTTCCCCGTGAAAATGCAAGCCAGAAAGCCCTGGCTGTCTCCCACAAGGACCCTTCCGCTGTGGTGCTGGGCTTTGACACATTGGTATTTTTGGATGGAGTCCCTCTCGGCAAGCCCAAGGACAAAGAGGATGCCCTGAAAATGCTTCGGGCACTGAACGGCCGCTCCCATAAGGTCATCACCGGTGTGGCCGTGGCTCATGGGGGAATGCTCCTGGACGCTTCTCAAGAGGAAACGGAGGTGTTTTTCAGGGACAATTCCGAACAAGAGCTTGAAGAATATGTAAATTCTTTAGACCCCATGGATAAGGCTGGGGCTTACGGGATCCAGACGATGGGAGCCCGCTTGATTCGTTTTATCCGAGGATGCTATTATAACGTGGTGGGGCTCCCTGTAGCTCGCACCCTCGACATGCTTACGAACTTGAAGGTGAAGGTATGAGTAACCCTATTGAAGATAAACGTCCTGACGAGCGCCTTGGTGCTTACCTGGCCCGTGCCCGCGAGGCAAAGTCCATGACGGTGGCGGAACTAGCCACGGCCACGCGCTTGTCCGAAAAGAATATTTCCCTTATTGAAGCCGGAGACTGGAAGGCTTTCCCGGTGCAGGCTTACCTGCGCGGTTACCTGAATTCCATCAGCGTCAAGCTGAGCCTCGATTCCAAGCGGGTGCTGGACTGGTATGCCGCCGAGAATGGTTCCAAGTTTGCAAGCCTCCTCACCGATCTCTCTGATGACTCCCAGGGTAAGTCCTCTACAGAAGGCGACAAGTCTTCTAAGGGCAAAGCGATTGTTATCATCCTGGTGGTTATAGGACTTGCTCTGGTGGTTGCGTCCAAGTTCTTTAAAGACGTGACTCCCGTACAGAGCGCTCCCGAACCTGCGAAGACAGAACTGGTAGAAGAGGAAAGCGCAACAGAGACTCCCGAAATGCCCGAAGGTGCTGAGGTTGTGCCTGCCGATTCCGTGAATGCGGATTCAACGGCTGCATCTCCTGCAGAGAATAAGGCAGCGGAAGAGAAGGCCGTTCCTGTGGCCGGCAAGGAACAGGGAATCAGCCAGGCTGTGGTAGACTCGGCTCTCAAGAAGAATTCCGACCGCCCCGCTTCGGCAACGATTTTCCTTTCTTCCGATTCCAAGACCTCTGAAAAGGCAGCGGCACCTTCCGGTGCAGTCACCAAGCTGTTGCTGGTGGCTTCTGGCGAGATGCGTACTTGGGTCGGCATCAAGCATCATGAAGACGATTCTGCATTCCTCAAGGAAGCCAACCTTTCCAAGGCCGGAACCCGCATGGCCTACGAATCTGCGGACACTCTGTACGTGGTGGTGGGCGAACCCCGCGCCATTTCCAAGTTCTACCTGAACAACAAGGAAGTGCCGCTGCCGGGAATGAAATTCGGGCGTGTCACCAAGTTCAGGGTCTTTGACGGTAAAGTCATAGAAGGAGCCGAGTAATGCGCGTATCCAAGATCGAGCGAAAGACTAGCGAGACTTCCATTTCCCTGAGCCTCAATCTGGACGAGGCCAGCAGGGGCGTCATCGATTCCGGCAATGCCTTTCTGGACCATATGCTGGACTTGTTCCAGGTTCACGGCGGTTTCCGTCTGGACCTGACCTGCAAGGGCGACACGGCCATCGACATGCACCACAGCATGGAAGACATTGGCATTGTGCTTGGGCAGGCCCTGGTGGAATGCCTGGGTGACAAGAAGGGTATCGAGCGTTACGGTTTCTATTTTGTGCCTATGGACGAGGCTCTCAGCCGCGTGTGCATTGACTTCAGCAACCGCATCGGTTTTGTGTGGAAGGTGGAACTTCCCGGTGAAACGGCGGGTGGCATCGAGGCCAGCATGTTTGAACATTTTTTCAAGACGGTTTGCGAGAATGCTCGCATGAACCTGCATGTGGAACTGTTCTACGGTAGCGACAACCACCATTGCCTGGAAAGCATCTTCAAGGCTTTTGCCCGTTCTGTGGCCATGGCCGTAGCCCCGAGCCGTAATGTGAAGGGCGTGCCCAGCAGCAAGGGCGTACTATAATGTGAAGTTACGGATGTGGAATTAGAAATTGAGCCTTAGTGTGATAATTTCACACCTCACATTTCACATTCCACATTTTGCGCTTGCAACTATATTCTAGGTACCCGTACCTTGTCCCCGGCATTCAGGTGCTCCAGCATCACGCCGGGGTTTACTGATTGTAGGGTAGAAAGTACGTAGAAGCGGGGGAGGCTCTGGGCTCCTGCACCGTAGGTCCGCTTCAAGAGCTGGAACAGGTCTTCTCCGTCCTTGGATTCCACCACCTTGTAAAGCTTGGCATTGCTGGGGTCCGACTGGAGGGCGGAGAGCGCCTGGGTAAACTGGTTTGCAAAATTCTCGGCGGAATTGTCCCGGGTAGCCTTGGCTGGCTTAGCTTCGCCGGTCCGTGAACCCTGGTTCCCCCTGGTCTCCTTTGCTGCGTTCTTCCCTGTTACTGACGAAGGCAGTATAAAGTTCGGAGCCTTGAAGGTGTTCATGGCGATGCTTGGCTGGTTCTTGTCCTTCTTCTTGATAGGTTCCAGGGCCAGGATGGAGTCTAGGTCTGCGATATAGAGGCTGTCGGGCCATTCCGTGAGGAGGATTTTCTTGTTTACGACCACGATGGTCGCCACCGGCGGCTCCGACTTGCAGGCGCAAAGAAACCCGACAAGCAGGGACAGTCCGAGCAGTTTCCATTGCCCGAAGTGCAGCTTTCTTTCGCAAAAACGGCTCCGATTCATGGCCCAAAGATACAAAAAAACGGCTTTCCGCTTGCCAAAAAGGCCGAATTCTTCTAAATTGTGTGCTCCAATTAACTACTTCACAGGAAGTTTAAAAATGAAAGAAGGTATCCACCCTAACTATCAACCGGTCGTGTTCGTCGATGCGAATACGGGTAAAGAATACATCACCCGCTCCACGAAGTCTTCCGCCGAAAAGAAGACTATCGATGGGGTTGAACATAGCGTGATTTCTCTGGAAATCACCGCTGATACCCATCCGTTCTGGACGGGCAAGCAGCATCGCGTGGATACGGCTGGCCGTATCGACCGCTTCAACAAGCGTTTCGCTGGCAACATCACCGGTGCAAAGCGCAAGACCCGCAAGGCGGCTCCCGCCAAGGCCGAAGAAGAAGCCTAGTCTTTTACGCCCTCCCCTAAAACGGGAGGGTTTTTATATATTTAGAGAAAACACGAGGAAAAACGATGAAAAAAACACTTACTCTCTGTGCTTCTGCCGCTCTCATGGCCCTGGCACTGACCGGTTGCGAAAAGACCGGTACCATCGAAGGTGAAGTCTGTGACGCTTTCACTGGCAAGCCTTTGGAAATGCCCACTATTTGGATGGACTCTACTATCTACTCCACCCTCAAGGAAAAGTACAAGTACAAGCAGGAACTCCGCAAGGGCCAGTTCAAGTTCGAAAAGGTCCCCGTGGGTAACTACAAGATTCTCGCCGGCCGCTCCAAGTACATCAAGAGCAAGAACATGATTTCTACCACCGAAGAGAACCCGAACCTGAAGGTGACGCTGTACATCTATAGCGACCAGATTGAACCGGGTCTCTATCTGCCTGGCGACGAAGAAAACGGCCCCAAGAAGATTTCCAACGAATGGGTCGTCTGGTCTACCCAGTGCAACGAATCCATTGCCGGCTATCAGCTGGAACGCCCCCAGGCTGGCGACGGCGCCAAGGTGCCTGACCAGAAGAAGGACAAGAAGAAAAAGAAGGGTAAAAAGGAACCTGCCGCCAAGATGTCTCCGCTGCCCGCTCCTCGCGTGATCGAAGGCAAGCTTGAGGTGTTCTACCGCAATGCTAGCTCCGTGACCTCTCCGCTCATTGCCAAGACCTATCCTGCCGTGGAAGGCGACGTGGCTGCCCACAAGGACTGCAAGGGCTTTGAAGAGAGTGAAAAGAAGGGTCTCTTTGCCGACAAGGACAAGGGCACGAACCTGACGGTGACCTACATGGCCGAAAACCTGTTCAAGATCACTGGCGAGCTCCCCAAGGGTAAGCAGATCATCCAGTTCTCTCAGGATGGCAAGACCCTGACCACCTACTACTTCGAGAACAAGTAATTTATACCTAAAATTACGTCTAAACTCCCGGTGCTGGTTGCATCGGGAGTTTTTTTGTATAACGTTGTTTGCTTTTTGTAAAGGGGAATACTACATTTCTTTTTGGGGGTCGAATGTTTCTGCCCCATAACGAGGAGAGTAGTTATGAAATACAGGTTTGGATTGCCGGTGGCCCTGGTTGCGGCCGGTACTCTTTTTGTCGCTTGCGGTGACGAATCCACTAGCGAACTGGTGAAAGCCGAGTCTTATGCTTCTGGCGAAGATTTGCCCGAGTGCAAAGCAAGCAACAAGGGCTACTTTGCGGTAGTTCCCTCCAAGAGCGAAGTCTACGTTTGCGCTGAAACTCAAAAGGATGGTGCAAAGGCCTGGGAATGGAAGACTGTGGGTGGATCCACTTCTACGACTCCTGCCGTAACCAAGTTCGACTGCGAGGCCGAAGAACTTGCCGACAAGAGCGGCTACAAGCTGGTCTGCAACGGTGACTCCCTGGCGGTTATCAAGAACGGCGCCAAGGGCGAGAAAGGTTCCGATGCCGATGTTCCTGAAACCGAACCCGGTTGTACTGTGGAAAATCTGGAAGACGGTTCCGGCGTGAAGTTCACCTGTGGCGACAAGTCGGTAGAGGTCAAGACCGGCGGATCCGGCAAGGTTCCCGAATCCAGCAATGGCGGTGTCGTTTCTGAATCCAGCAGTTCGGCTGCCGTTACGCCCGAATCCCTGAAGGAAGACAACACCTGTAGTGTGACTTATGTCGGTTTAGATTTGTTGGTTTATGATTGCGGTAACGGAATGGGCTTTGTAGCGGAAGCTTCTGGGACAGGGTTCCCCACTTGGAAGGGCCTGTCCCAATCTGACAGACTCTATGAAGAAAGTTTTGGCCGGCGCGCATACATTGAACCTCTGGCGGTATGGAGTGAAAATTCCGAAATGGGAACCATCCAATGGGAAGGGGCTGAGGTTGAAGTCTTAGATGGCTCGCAGACGGTTGCCCCTTCCGGCTCTGATATTCTTGATGAGATGCCACCCATGATTGAATCTCTTGGAAAGAATTACGGGTTTAAGGGTAAAGCGACCCTTTCCGTTGAAAAGGATATGGATTTTATTGAAGCCATGGAGACGACTTATCCGATGGTAGGCCTGTCATACGAGTTTACCGATAGCAAAACGGTCTCGGCGGACTGGGGCGGATTCTGCCTGACCTATTCTTCCGATATGGAAATGAAAATCCTTATAGGTGGAGATATGGTCCCCATGTCCGCTGCGGTTCCTGCCACTGCTGGTCAGGAAAAAACGGTGAATATCCCCTGGAACAAGTTTGCCTTCGTTGCGGCAGACCTGTATCCTGATGCACCATCCGGAGAAGCCTTTTTGAGAATGATTTTTGGCGATACTGACGATGAAATTGGCCTCGTTTATGAAAGCGGGATTAGTAAAGTGGACTTTGCCGTTGTCGAATCACTCAAGAAAGGGACATACGAAAACACCTTCGGTATTTATGAATTTGGCGCCTATGGCAAGTGCTCTGGAAACACGATGAAAAAGCTGAAGGCGGATGTTGCCGCTTTGAAAAAAGACAGTATCTTTACCGACCCCAACAACGGGTCCATTGTCTATAAGACCGTTACCATCGGTAACCAGACCTGGTTCGCCGAGAACCTGAAGGTGAAACCAGTGTCTGAAACCATTGATACATCGGGTTCCGTTCAAACAGAAAAACAGTACACCTGCCTCGATGGCGCGGATACTTGTAACGTAGTCGGCTACACTTGGGATGTGGCCATGGGACTTCATGCCACTTCCGTGTCGGATACTGACGAAATAGAATTGCCTGTGCAGGGCCTTTGCCCGGAGGGCTGGCATGTGCCTTCGAGTTACGAGTGGCGTAATTTGATGATTGCAGTTTCTAAAAAATATGCTGATGAAATCTATGGCTCTGCTGCAGGGATGTTCGCGCCTCCGTACGATGAAATCTTTGCAGCCAATGTTCTCTTCTCGCAGGAGGGCTGGCCAGAAGGTAATGCCGGCTGGAACCTGGTTGGGTTTGACTTGAAGCCGACCTATGGGGAGGCTGATGGCTATTGGGGATATTTCTGGACCTCAGATTCCTATGGTGATGATGCGGGTGCTGCTTATGCAGGTACAGAAGGTACGTACTTCAATTATATAGACGAAGCAGATGAACTTTCCAAACAGGAGAGTGCTCCTGTCCGCTGTGTTCGAACCGAAGATGGTGTGGACTATACGATGGCCCTCAGAAGATAGTTTTGACATTCCTTTACCTTAACTGAAAAAGGCGGTCCCGCATTGGCGGGACCGTTTTAATTATGTATCTTTCCCATGAAAGATTTACGGAATAAACCGATGAAAAAGTCTAAGGGATTATTTTCTTTTTACGGGCTGGCCTTTACCCAGGTAGCCCTCTCTACCGCCATTGTTGCCTACATGGAGCTTGTGCTTGGTCGGGCCGGATATACGGCCATGGGTTCCTGGCAGTTCTATGTGCTGCACCTGCTGTTTTTGCTGCCCTGCGTGTTACTCATAACGCCCTCGGGCTATTTTTCTGACAAGTTCCCCAAGGAACGTGTTCTTAGATGGACGACCCTGCTTTCGCTGCCGACGGTAGTGCTGTTCGGTTATGGGGTCTGTACGGCGAGCCTGCC
>CACZII010000011.1 GCA_902781185.1 Fibrobacter succinogenes | reverse complement strand
AAAAAATCACCCTGGAACAGACGTTCCAGGGTGGGGTATTGGGTGTTTGGGTGTACTTATTTTGCGATACGCAAACTCTGAATCTTGCCGGTGGCCTTGGAACGGATGTAGTAGATTCCGGAAGACTTGATCATATTGTTAGCCTTGACGGTTGCTACAGCCTGTGCCATGGACGCTGCATTCACGTGGCCGAGGCGGGCACCATGGATATCGATGATATCAAATTCACCAGCGGAGCTCTTGGCCATCTTGACATTCTTGATAATTCCTTCGGGCTCAGGAGGAGCGATGTTCTCGAAGACGATGTAGTCCAGGTTGAAGTATGCACCGGTCACTTCGAGCTTCAAGATGTGCTTACCAACCGAAACGCTGTCCACCGTTCCGCCGATTTCCACATAGGTGTCCCACTTTTCGTCACCAGTCTGGGGAACCATCAAGGTGTCTGTAATGGGCACGTCATCTACATACAGTCTAAAGCTAGATGTGTTGTAGCCTGAGGATACATTGGCTCGAATGGCGTATGGGCCCTTCTTTTCAAAGTTGACGGTGTATTCCAGCCAGTCGCCGGGTTCTGTATAGCCAATGACCATGCCCGTGCCGCCCAGTTCGATATCCACAGGTTCATCCATTCTGAAATTGGCATTACCTCTGTTTTCATCGCTGACGTCATAATAGGAGTCATTGCCAATGCCGATGCCGGCCTTGTCATAGTGTTCTGCTTCGATGACGCCCGTATCGCCGATGGCAATCACCTTGCCGGTGTAGGGCTCCTGTTCTTTTTCTTGGGAATAGATGATACCTGAGCCATTTTTCTTGACATCCATGCTTTGGCCTTTGCTCAAGTTCTTGGAGAAATAGTCCTCGAGCCAGGTCATTGCGGCACGCTTTCTACCGTCCTTTTCTATGATACCTGTGTTGGCTGCCCAGGTGGCTCCGTTGATGTAACCCCAGATGGTGATACCTACAATCCACGGTGTTTCCCACATAAAGGGAATGTGGTTTGCATAGTCGTTCTTTTGCGCATTGTCGTCGGCTTGGCCAATATCGTATTCCGAAATGACCAAGGGGAGCCCTGTTTCGTTATGGATTCGGGTCAATTTACTTTCAAAGTCGGACTTGCTCATGCCCTTGCAGTCGTGAGCTTGCTGACCGTACACATCCACCGGAGCGCCGTTCTTCAGAATAGTCTGGATCAGTTCAATACCTTCGTTAATCTGCCAAGAAAGGGTGTTGTAATCGTTATAGATCAAAATGGCATTCGGCCAACGTTCACGGGCCATCTTGAAGGCGGTAGTAATAAAGTCGTATTGGTGCTTGCCGTTTACCACGCGGTCGCCGCCAAGGGCTTCGATAATGTAGGATCCACCGCATTCGGTATCGTCGGTGCTACGGCCTTCGGCACCCTGGGCGGGTTTGCCGTAACCGGAGTGGTAGTTGTTGCCTGCCCAAATAGCTTCGTTCACCACGTCGATGTATTCCAGGTCGGGGAACTTGGCGGCCACGGCGTCGAACCATTCCGTAATGTATTTTTTGGTCAGTTCAACAGTGATGCCCGGGTTTTTCTTTTTGCAGAGGAAGTTCGGGTACTGGGATCCCCAAACCAGGGCGTGGAACTTGAAGTGACGCTCACCGGGCTTTTCCTTTGCCCACTTGTAGGCGCCTTCGCACTTGTCGTAGTTGTCCCAGGCGAACTTGCTGGTGCCTGAGTTTCCGTTAGAAAGGGAGTGGATGGATCCCCACTTACAGCCGTTTTCGGGAGTAATCTGGTTCCAGTAGGTGCCCATGTCGCTGCGGATTTGACCACTAGTAGTGATGTTTCCGAGGAACTTGGCACCGCCATCGGCCAGGGCGGCATTTGCTGTAGAAACGAGCCCTGCCACTGCCAAGAGAGAGAGAATCTTTGATATTTTCATAGTAAACACCCTTTTGTTTCTCTAAATCTATCTAGATAAAGTCCCAAATTCATTCCATTTTGGAATAATCCATTGACAAATTGTCCATGGGGGTGAAAAAATGGCGAAATTGGCCGAAAATAGGCTGTTTTAAATGAGATGAACAAAGTTTTACATCGTGCGAAGGTCCTTTTTATATATATTTCTCGGCAGGGTTATGGGGCTCGGGTGTGGAAACACAAAAAAAGGAGCCTCTATGCTGAATTTCAGCCGGTGGAGCATTGCTTGGAGTGTTGCAGTGCTCGGTTTATCACTAAGCGCCCCCTCTTTCGGGTGGAGCATTTCCGGAACAGTCAAAAATACAAGTGGCCAGCCGCTGGTCGGGGTGAAGATTACCTCGTTTAATTATGCTGGTGTTGTCGCAGAAACAAACAATGCAGGTCTTTTCAGCATAGATGAAAATTCGGCGGCAATCTTGGGCGTCGAGAATGTCGGCTTGAAGGTTCACTATGGCAATAGCATATTGAGTATCGAAAATGTCCATGCAAAGGTACTCAAGGTATCTGCTATAGATGCTTTGGGGAAGGTTATTTATCAGCGTTCCTTGCAGCAGGTTTTTGGAGTTGTTTCGTTTGATCTTTCCAAAACGTCTGCTCATGGTGTGAAGTTCGTGCGGATTAATGTTGACGGTGCAAACAGCTCCTATTTGCTATCTGGTAAGGGCGCTTTGCTTAAGGATGGGGCTCCATTGCCTGGATTCAATTTCGCGAAGGATGGATATGCTAATAAAGTCTATCAGATGACGCAAGAAAATGAGTCTGGTGTTGAAATCATCATGGTTCCTGGTTCAAACAACAATACGAATTCGTCCAGTTCCGCCTGGAACTTTAATAATTCGTCAAATAGTAGTCAGGGTACCTTTACTCCACCAGAAATTCCCACGACTTGCGCTGGTAAAACGGCGACTGTGGGCAATCATAATATGAGCGTGGTGGTGGATGGCAAAACTCGCACATTTATTATGCATGTGCCCAATACCTACGATGGCACGAAGCCTGTTCCGTTGGTTGTTGATTACCACCCTGTTATGGGAAGCGGTCAAGGTCAGTATGATGGAACAAGTTACAGAGCCGAAACAGACCCTGAAGGAGTCATTTCCTTGTACCCCGATGGGACAAAGTCTGCTGATCAGAACAAGATGGGACCTGGTTGGAATGTGGGCCCCTGTTGCTCTGACGATGATGACATTAAATTCTCCCGTGAAATGATTAAGAAAGTTCAGCAAGAGGCCTGCATTAACCCAAGACGAATCTATGCAACGGGATTCTCTATGGGTGGTGGTATGAGCAACCATGTGGCCTGCAATATGTCTGACATTTATGCCGCCGTGGCTCCTGCGGGAATGGATTTGAATACGCAGAATAGTGCTGACTGTAATCCCGTCCGCCCCATTTCTGTCATTATGTTCCGTGGAACAAATGATGGAACCTGCAGTTACAAGGGTGGTGATAGTGGCCACAATGACGGTTTGATTTTCTTGGGTGCTGAAGGTAATTTTACATTCTGGAAAGAAAAGAACGGTTGTACAGGTAATTGGAGTACGAACTCTAGCGGTTGTAGAGAGTACTCTAATTGTAATGGTGGTACAAAGGTAGTTCTCTGCGTGGATAAAGGGATTCCATCTGGTTGGAGCGGCCCTGATGGCCATGCACAGGGTGATGGCAAGATTGGCTGGCCGTTCCTGAAGCAGTTTGAATTGAAGTAAAAAGGCTCCAATAGGATACGATAAAACGCCCTTGACTTTTGTCAAGGGCGTTCTTGTATGACGGCTCCTTCTTTGTTCGTCATACAAGGCTTATTTTGCCTTGTTAAAGGCTTACGCTATTTTTTGTATATCACCTTCTGTTGGATTCCAGCGGGACCTTTACTGCGTAGCAGGTAAACTCCCTGGCGGAGGCTTTCCATGCCGTCTTGAACCATGCGGACTGCGGAGTCCATGCCACCTGCATTGAACTTGGCAAGGTGTTTGCCTTGCAAGTCAAAGAGCTGGAATGTTGTTTCGGTTCTGTTCACCATTTTTAGCGTGGTGATTGATTCGGGGTTTTGTGTTTTGTAGGCTTCAGGGTCTGTTGCATCCTTGCCCTTGACGAAGGTGAAATAATCTACATCGAACCAGGAACCGGTCACCGTCATGCGGAGGATATGTTCGCCTTGAGGGAGTGTTACGTTTGCCTTGACAAAGTCAAAGGAGTCGAAACTGGTCCCGCTTGTTGGGACTTCTGCAATGGTTCCCCCGTCTATGGAGAGCGAAAAACCGGAGGTCGAATTGTCGGTCGCTACCGAAGCAAACATGGTGTAATCTCCGGCTTCTGTGACATTTACGGAGTATTCGAACCATTCGTCCTTCTGGTTATAGCCTAGTATGACACCTGTTGCCTTATCGTAAAGGTCGGCACTGGATGCATCGCTTGCACGGTAGGTGCTTTTTCCCTGGTTTTCGCTGTCGGAATCGTTATAGGTTTTGTTTGCCGCTCCTGTCCCGGGAACGTCGAAGTTTTCGGCCTCGATTTTACCCGGCAGGCTGACGGCGGTTCCGCCATATGGGGCACGGGGGATAAGCTCCACGGGACCACGGTCAATCAGTTTGAGCATTTCCTGGGCGTAACGTTCACCCATGCCACGGTAGCCTTCTACGGTGAAGTGCAGGCCGTCGCCCTTGCTGCCGTATCCATCGGACTTGGCCACACCAAAGTTTTCGATGTAGTTTTTCAGCCCCCGAACTCGCTCGCGCATGCCTTTCCCACAACCTGCCGCGTTATTGTTGTCGACACATTTGTCAATCATTTCGCCGGCGACAAAAGGTGTCTCTTCTGCCTTGAGGCCGAGTTGAGAGAGTATGTATTCGTAAGACTTCTTGACAATCTCTTCCCAGTTGCTCATGCCGGGGTCAGTTTCACCCTGGTGGAAAATGATTCCCTTGATGACGCCTTTTTCCTGGGCTTTCTTTGCCACTTCGATGAGTCTGCCTAGGGCATTTCCTCCATAGGCTCCATTGACCCCATTCTGTAGCCAGTCGGCTGCGGTAGATACATAGTTCTGGTAGTCGTCGGGGTCAAACAGGCGAATGCTTGTGCCACCCTGGGCCACGGGAACGATGCCAATAGTTACATCGGGCATGGAATCGGCCATGTGGCGGCCGAACCAGTCGGCTACGGAAAGACCCTCATAGCATTTGAACATTGGTGGAATTGCAGGGTAGATTTCCCCCACAGTAGGTCGGTTGAGATTATCGCACTTCGTTGCAGCGAACATCTTTACGCGGGGGTGTTCCTTGCCGTCGATGTCCTTGTCAAAGTTGGTTGCGTTTCCTTCCATATTGCTTTGCCCGTAGGCAATGTAAATGTGGAAGTTGGGGTCAGGTGCCGCCAGCAAGAGCAGGGGGAGTGCGAGAATCAAGCTTGCGAAACGAAAAATCATAATCATTCCTTGATAGCTTTAGAACTGAGTGATAAATTCCCAAGTTGCTTCAGGGACCCAAGATTCACTCTGATAGGGGTCCTTGTGATCCCAGATATGACCTCCGGATTGGGTACACCAGCGCACAGGGAAACGATCCTCTACGGTCTTGTAATCATAGCATTTATGAGCACCTCCGGGGGCCGCTTCTTCGGCTTGTTCATATAAAGCTTGACCATTAACAGAGTTAGAAATCAAAATGGAATCGCGGGCGGCACGGCCCATCTCGGGTGTGCATGTCTTGTCATCGAATCCAAGTACGCCCATCCAGCCGATACCCTTGTAAGTTCTGGGGTTAGGGAGCCAAATGTTTCGCTCGGCAGTTTCATAGGCTGCTATGGCACGGAGTACATCTTGATGATACCAGGCAAGGCTGTTGCTGAACATGGAACCGTAGCTAAATCCAGTCGAGAAAACGCGGGAAGAGTCGATGCAGAGGTTACCTTGCAGGTCTGCCAGAAGTTCGTCAAAAAGCTTGAAATCAGCTTCGGCCCATGGAATCCAGTTGCCATTTCCTTCGGGAGCCACAAAGATGGTCGTTTTCTCTGTGTCAAGAGGCTTTAAACCATAATATCCTTCTTGTTGAACACCGCCAGCCCATCCGCCTGCACACTGCATGCCGAAAACCAAGCGATAGGGCTTTGTGTTGTCGTAATTATCGGGAATGTCGATGCGGATTGTACGCTTGCCACCGCTCCACTTGAATTCGTAGCTACCGGATTTGACTCGGTTCCATTGCTTTCCGCAACCCCTTGTCGGCACAGGAGGGTTCCCCTTAGCCCAGCCGTAAGCATAAGTTTGGCCTTCGACAGATTCAGACGAAGAGGATTGCTGTCCGTTGTCCGAAGAAAAGCCGCCTTGTTCACTGTTTTCTTCAGAAGATGAGGAAGATTCATCTGTGAATTGTTCACCTCCCGATGGGGAACTTTCACCGGGTAGGGTAGAGTCATCTGAACTAAAAATGTCCGTTTCACCATTGGGCGGCAGCTCGCCGCCTTCGGAGTCAGAGGAAATCTCTGGATTTACCAGTTCTCCTGCTTGGGCGACCAAATCGGACCCGGCATTTTCAGAGCAGCCAGCTAGAGCCAAAAGCCCCGCTACGGCAATGGAACGAAAGAACTTTGAACGCATTGAACACTCCCTTTGATATCTCTCTTGTTTGGTTTAATTACTTACGCGAACCTTTGTGGTAATTCCACGGGCTCGGTCGCGGATAATGTTTACTCCTGTTGCCCTAACGTCTCCCTTGACGTTCCCATTTTTCCAGAGCTGAACAGCTTCGGCCATGCTCTTGGCGCTGAAACCGCCGAGTTTTTTACCCTTCAAATCGAAAACTTCGTAGTATGAGGCTCCAGAAACATTCAAGCCTAGAACTTTAGATGGTGTGATTCCCATGGCTTCAGGGTCTGTAGCATCCTTGCCCTTGACAAAGCTGAAGTAGTCAATGTCAAACCAAGAGCCTGTAACCGTCAACCTGAGAATGTGCTCTCCAGCAGTGGGGAATTTGACATTGGCCTGGACATAGCCGTATGTATCAAAACTGGTTCCAGAGAGCGAAACTTCATCCACTAGGGGTTCACCATCTAGCGAGAGGCTGAATCCCGAGGTAGAGTTGTCCGTGGCAACCCAGGCGAACATGGTGTAGTCGCCAGCTTCTTTCACATTGACGGTATATTCCAGCCAATCGCCAGCCTGGTTGTATCCGACAACGTATCCCGTTTCCTTTGCGTATATGTCGACCCCTGTCCCTTCACGATAACTTGTGCCACCATTGCTTTCGGCACCATGGTCGTCGGAATCAGTCTCTTTGTAAGTCCTGTTTGCAGCTCCAGAACCGGGCACATCGAAGTTTTCGGCTTCGATTTTCCCAGGAATCTCCATGGCGATACCGCCATAAGGCTTGCGGGGGACCTTGACCACATCGCCGATTTCACCCACCAGGGTTACGATGCAGTCTTTGTTGCTTGTATTGCCTGCATCCATGGTAATGGTTACGGAACCGTTCTTTACTTCGACTTCACCTTCGTACTGTGCATTTTTGGCTTCACTGGTGGTGTACATGTGGAAGGATTCAATCTTTGCGTTAGGGACATTGACCGTTACGGTCTTTGAATTCTTGTAGTCGCGGTTTACAAGCACCACAATCACGCTGTCTTCACCGGCGCTCTTGTAGGCACTTGCGTACACTTCTTTTTCGGGGTTGATGGTTGCGCCTACGCGGATAGCACCGGGACGAATGAATCGCGCATACTGGGAAGCTACATAGCCACGTTTGGAGACTTTCCCTATTTCGTTTTGGGGTATCTGTAGTTTGTTGCCATAGTCTTTATCCATAATGAATCCATAACAACGCTTGAGATACCACCAGGTGTATTGGCTAAAGTTACCTACTGCCAAAGCACGATGAATTTCGTAACCCACATCCATGGCCCTTACGGTGTCCCATTTGTTTTCGTTGGCTTGGTCGCCGGTCCGCATGTAGGTGCGCCAGTAATTGCCACTTCCCTGGCTTTCGGTATAGTGTTCCGTCATCCAGCGTTCTACATTCTTTTGGTCGGCCAAGCTGTATTGGAACCAGCTATCAGGTTTTTTTGCATCACTGGCGTAAAAATGGGCTCCCAGAATATCCCAGTTTTTAAGTGCCGAGGCGTCATTTAGTACTTTGTCGTATTGGTTCCTTTGGTAGGCGAAGGATTCTGCCGAAATCACCTTGGTTCCGTGTTTGCGGAGCTGGTCGGCGTAGCCTTTGGTATAGTTGTAAATTTCGTCGGCTGTCATGCAGGCCCATGCGTGGCAGTAGTCCGGCTCGTTTTGAAAACTGATGGCATACAGGGGAACGCCCTGGTTTTTCATGTATTCGGCAAAACTGTTAAGGTGGTCGGTGTATTTTTGGTAATTGCCTGAACTAACGGAGGATCCGCTGCCTGCGTATGGTGATGTCCATGGGGTGGCAAAAAGAATAAAGTCGTTACCTGCAACTTTCTTTGCATTTTTTGCAGCCTGTACATCAGCGTTAAATCCATTGGAATTATCACCAACTGGAATACGGAGTGTGTTTAGCCCAATTTCTCCATCGCCTGTTCCAAAGGCAAGCTGTGCATCGGTTTCTGTAAGGCCGTAGCCTTGCCATGCGGTATGTACCATAGCACCAAAGCCGCGGATAATCTGGTGTTCGTCGCCAAGGTCTACATTAACGGTGGAGGCGAAGACCATTCCGGTTAAGCTGAGAAGACTGCCAAGAGCGATTAAGTTTCTATTGATAATTTTATTTCCCATATCCAATACCTTTTTTAGCTAATCCTTATTTGGTCACCGTAATACGCTTTACTGCTCCGCCGTAGTTGGGCTTTAACAGGTAGAATCCGGAACGCTTTACCAGATTCGTGACCGTAGCCTTTAAGTCCACGTTGTTGCCGTTTTGCACGGTAAAACTGGCCACCTTGCTTCCGCGCAGGTCGAACACGCTGTAAGTGACGGAGGATGCTGCGTTGAACCGTGCCAATTTTGGCAGTGCCGCAGGAACATCTTCGATTTTGGCGTCGGCTCCTTTTGCAAAGGCGAAAAAGTCTACGTCGAACCAGGCCCCAGTTACGGTCATCCGCAAAATGTGGGTACCGGCGGTGGAGATGGTCACATTGGCTTGAACGGTGTCAAAGGCATCGAAACTAGTTCCCTTTGTGGCAAAGCTTGCCAAGGGCTCGCCATCCAAGGAGAGAGTGAAACCTGAGGTCTCGTTATCGGTGGCCACGGAAGCAAATACGGTATATTCACCGGCCTCAGTCACATTGACTGTGTATTCCAGCCAGTCGCCTTCTGCATTGTAGCCTACGATATAGCCGGTTGCCTTTTTGTAGATGTCTACGCCAGTACCTTCGCGGTAACTTACGCCATCGTTGCTTTCGGCTCCATGATCTTCGGAATCGTTGTCATAGTAGGATTTTAGGTCGGATTTGCGGCCAACTCCCGGAATGTCAAAATTTTCAGCCTCAATTTTGCCAGGGATTGTTGCTGCGACACCACCAAAGGGCTGTTGCGGGGTGTCGGGGGTACTACCGCCTTCGCCAATGAATTCCCATTCAATCAGTCCCATGGTAGAGTCTTTGGAACCCTTAAACACGATAAAGAGCTGGTCCACTTTACCCGAAAGACCGGTCACGTCGCATTCGTTATCGACATAATCATGCCAACCGCTGGTTCTTTGGATGTCGCAGGAGCCGGCCAACGTGCCCGTGGCACTTCCGGTACGGATTTCCACCTTGTTGTCGTCAGCAACGCTTGCACCGGTGATTCTGAAGGACTTTGCGCCCTTACCGAAATCTACGCCAGAAATGCGGATCCAGGAATCGTTCCTGCTGGCCTGCGGAGTGAGCACATGGGTTGCCGGAATACCTTTTTCCCAGTTATTTTTGTTCCAATCGGTGCGACTGCGGACTCCCTTCTGCTTAGAACTGGTCAGTGCCGGGTAAACGTCATAGGGGTCAAAATCTTCAATTTGTGTGGGGCCTTCGGTGGTCACTACCACAGTCTTGATGGTTCCATCCCCGTTGTAAAACATTTCATCAATGGAAACACTGCGATGGAACCCTCCGTTGGGTGTATTTGTCGTAATAATGCCGTCATCAGCCGGAATGCGTTCAAGACCATTGTATCCATTGGCAATACGACGGTCGTGATACACCACATAGGAATGTCCCTTGAATTCTGCAATGCCATGGTGGTTGTTATTACCGTTAATGCTCCTGCCATTTATGCTGGGGTCGCCCAGGATGGTTCCCTTCCAGGTGTAAGGTCCGGTAACCTTGTCGGACATGCCATAATCGATAGTGGGAGCCCCGTTTTGCCAGCCGGTACTGTAAGAGAAATAGTATTTTCCGTTGTATTTGTGGATGTACGAGGCTTCCAACATTTTACGTTGTGGCAAGTTGTTCACTTTTACGTGCTGTAATGTACTAGTGACAACACCATCCATGTTGTCATTCATTCTGTACATGTTGAAGTTGTCCGTATTGGGACGTTTATCGTTCTCGCCGCCGCCATAGGTCATCCATGCTGTACCATCCGTATCCACATAAATAGATGGGTCAAAACACCAGGCAATGTCCCCACAGCCCACTTGTCCTCTGCCGCCTACCAATTTTTCGTGGCCAGAAACGGCGTTTACGTAGGGCCCGTTAATGTTGTCTGCTTTAATGAAACCAACGCTGCTGGCTCCATCGGGGTAAATGATGTAGAACTTGCCATTCTTGATGGCAATGCCCGAAGCCCAGATGTTTTCTACGCCGCTCACAACCCATCCGTTTTGTCTAACAATTGGGTATTCACGGTCAGCCTTGAAAATGATGCCCAGGTCGCTCCAGTTTTGCATGTCCTTGCTGCGGAACGCGTAAAGGGACTTGATGTTGTATCCATCAGCATTATGGGCGGCTGGGTCATCGGAGTCGGTGATGACGTAGAAATAGTTACTATCAGCTGCTGCAGCTGGGTCTGCCAGATAGTGGTAAGTGGAAATGGGGTTGTCAGCCAGGCCAAATGCAACTAGCCCTGCAACCAGGCAAACGGTCTTTTTAAGGCCAAATATACTCCAATCCATCCCTTTTTTCATAAAATCTCCTTGCAAAGGCATAACACCCAACCTTTACACTACAAAACTATACTCTAAATTGGAATATTACGAGTATTCCTCAAAATGTTCCTTGGACAAATTGTCCAAAATGGATAAAAAATGTCCACAAACGTAAAGTCGAGGTTACAAATGCAACCTCGACCTTATTTAAAATCTGGTGATTGTGCTAATTAACGAAAAACGCGTATTTTTGCAGTCATGCCATTGCTACGGTTGCGAATCAGACACATTCCGCAGGCCTTTTCGGACCCCTTCACGGCTCCGTTATTCCAAAGAGCCTTTGCCTCGTCCATGTTACGTGCGGTAAAGCTTGCGATTTTTTTGCCCTTCAGGTTGAACACGTCGTAAGTAGCGTGGGAGTTTGAGCCCAATTTGATAGTCTTGGGGAGCGCCTCGACTATATCTTCGGATTTCGCGTCTTTGCCCTTTACGAAGGCGAAAAAGTCAACGTCAAACCAGGCCCCGGTCACGGCCATCTTGAGGATATGTTGCCCTGCAGAGGGGATTGTTACATTGGTTTGAATGGTGTCAAATATGTCGAAACTGGTTCCCTTTGTGGCAAAGCTTGCTAAGGGTTCGCCATCCAAGGAGAGGGTGAAACCTGAGGTCTCGTTATCGGTGGCCACAGAGGCAAACACGGTGTAGTCACCGGCTTCAGTCACGTTGACGGTATACTCCAGCCATTCGCCTTCTGCATTGTAACCTACGATGTAGCCGGTTGCCTTTTTATAGATGTCCACACCGGTGCCTTCACGGAAACTTACACCGCCATTGCTTTCGGCGCCATGATCTTCGGAATCGCTATCATAGTAAGATTTTAAGTCAGATCCGCGGCCAACACCTGGAACATCGAAGTTTTCGGCTTCAATTTTACCCGGGATTGCCCAAGCCGTACCGCCATAGGGGCTCTGCGGGGTGTCAGGTGTCCTACCGCCTTCGCCAATGAATTCCCATTCAATCAGTCCCATGGTGGAGTCTTTGCTTCCCTTGAACACGATAAAGAGTTGTTCGATAATGCCTGCAAGGCCGGAAACTTCACATTCATTATCGGCGTAGTCTTGCCAGCCACTGGTTTTCTTGATGTCGCAGGTTCCGGCCAAGGTGCCGGAAGCGCTTCCGGTACGGATTTCCACCTTGTTGCCTTCGGCAACGCTGGCTCCGGTTATGCTGAATTTCTTGGCACCCTTGCCAAAGTCAACACCGGACACGCGAATCCAGGATTCCTTGGAGGCTAGGGGGGTGAGCACGTGGGTTACCGGTTGATTCTTGGTCCAGTCGGTACGGCTGCGCACATTGAGTTGTTTGGAACTGGTAAGGGCTTTGTAGCGGTCATAGGGGTCGAAATAATCAATTTGCTCTGGACCTTCATCGGTGAACTGGAGCCTATTCATTGTGTAGTACCCTTTACCTTGATCGTAGCTCCAGGTGAGTTCGTCGATTGACACGCTACGGTGATTTTCGCTATTGGGATTGTCGGCGCATTCACCTGCTTCAGTGCATGATCTAGGATGGTTTGAACGCGATACCAGCCGGCGGTCATGGTAAACCGCATACCATTTTCCCTTGAATTCTGCAAAGCCCTGGTGATTGTTGCCTCCGGGGAGGTTTGTTTTGCCGGGTTCCTTGTAAATGTTATCCTCTTGGAGTATATTGCCGATACTCGGAATAACTGTGCCTACAAAATCATATGGTCCCATGATGTCATCTCCCCGGGATACGCTGTAATCGATAACCTGGGGTTGAGTGTTGAAACTCAAATAATAATGGCCTTTGTATTTGTGGATATACGGGGCTTCAAAGGAACCGGGAGCATCAAGCCGTTTGAGTGAATTTTTGTCAAGAGTGACGTTTCCATTGCTTTCTGTAAATTTTATAATGTCAAGATTGTTTCCGTATCCACGGTCTCCATTTTCACCGCCTCCGAAAATTACATAACCTGTACCATCGTCTTCTATGAAAATGCCTGGATCGAAACAATGTGCTATTTGGTCACAGCCATTAAGGAAACTTGCATCATAATGGGCTGCGATGTAGTTGACTCCGTATGCTTTTTTGATAGGGTCTGTGTAGGGACCATCAATGCTGGGTGCTGTAATCATACCTACGCCGCTGGCGCCATTTGGATAAACGATAAAGACCCTACCATTTTTCTTTACGGCAATCCCCGAAGCCCATGTGTTGGAGGGGTAGTCCGTAAACTCGCGTTTAGAACGGAATATCATCCCATGGTCAGTCCAGTTTTTCATGTCCTTGGAGGTGAATGCATATAGACCGACAATTTTGTAATCATAATTTTTTTGTGGGCTATAGTCATCGACATCGGTCAAGATATAGAACGTGTCGTCATCAGATGCGGCAGACGGGTCTGCCAGGTAGTGGTAGCTGGAAATGGGGTTGTCGGCAAGGCCAAATGTGGCAAGGCCTGCCACTGCAATAATGGTGCTTTTTATGCCCGAAAACATCCAATTACTCATAGGAACTCCTTTTAATATCCCTTATGTTCCATAAAATTAGCCTCAGAAAACAAAAAAACGAGCTTTTGGCCCGTTTTTTCTATTGACAATTTATCAATGGGGTTAGTGTAATTTAAATGTTTATCATTCTATCGGTGTGAATTTCTCGTAGCCGAAAACTTCGATGTCGTCAATCCAGAACTCTCCGCCGGATCCACCAAAGATAGAGATGTTGGTGACGTGATCCTTGACGGCATCCCACCCGATGTTTCCACCGGTGTTATTACTGTCTACAGCCAGGAGGCTAGAGGGGGTTACCGTATAACGGGCCCAGTCTTCGGTAAGTTCGATGTGCATCCAGGACTTTCCGCTCTTGATGTCTGCCGTAGTGTCGGATTCAATGATATCGAATGAGAAGGATATATAGTTCTTTACGGAGCCCTTGGCCCAGAACACGATAGAATCCAAATCATTCATGTCGATGGCACCGCCCAGGTAACGCCCCATCAGGGCCCAGTTGTATGCGGAGTCGTTGGTGCACTGGAAATGGGCTACGTAACCCTCACGGTCGCTGAGCGTGTTAATTATTTCAAGTTCTGCAGTAGCATCTTTGGAGTTAGAGGGATACCATTCCTTGATTCCACCTTCCTCATCAAAGGCGTCTTCAAAGTCCTCAAACATGAAGTGCTTCAGGGTGTCTTTGGGAATGGTGTCGACAGTGGCCGTGTCTACGGGCGGGGCCTTCTTTTCGGGTATCGTCGTATCTATAAGAAGATTGGTGCCGTTGCCCTTGCAACCCACGCAGAACTTGGAACTGCCGAGAACAACGGGTTCGCTATCGTTACCGGTACCTTGGGTTACAAGCACAAATTCAAAGTCGCCTTCGGGTAGGGATTCAAAAGTGAACGAACCTTGTTCATCGACCTGGACCAGGTAGTCCAGTCCGCGGATATTCACCCACACGGGAGACTTGTCAGTCTGTACGGTTCCAGTGAACTTGTGGGGGAGGGCGGTATTGACGGGCACGATCATGCCGGAGTCGGGAATGGTCTTGGGTACCTCGAAGGAGACTGCGCCTTTCTGTTCGTCAGTGCCATCGATGCTACGGACTTCTACCACATAGTCACCTTCGGCGAGCATATGGAGGCTGTCTAGCTTCAAGACACCATACTTGTCGGTACTGTCTTCACGGACTATCGTGGAGTTGCCAGATGCCAGATAATCAGCGGTATTGATAATGACCTTGGCCTTGGCGGCTAGGCTTCCGTCTGCATGCCGTACATGGAATGCGAGGGAGTTTTCCGTTTCAAAAGAAGAACCGGCAACATCCTTGCTGTCATTTGAACAGGCCACTAACATGGCCATTGCCGAAAGTCCTATGTATCTTGCCCAAATCATCTTTATCCTGTAACCCTTAATATATAATTTTTATTTGTTTTTGTGGGCTACAGGGAAAAATGCCATAGAAAGCTGCATTACCCTGTCAGGATTTTTGGCTCCATCCACCCTTTTTTGGACCAATCGACGGAATTCCTTGAGCATTTCGCCCAAATCATCGAAACAGGACTGGTCAACGGAAAGGGTCAGAGTAGAGACGTTGCGCTGGGTAACGTCGATGTTATCCAGGGAATCGCTTGCCAGTTGCAGGATTTCCTTTTGGAAATGTCGGACAGCCTTGGCCTTTTCGGGGCCACCTACGGTGAGGTGGGCGTCGGTCAGGGCCAGCTTGCCGGAGGCCATCTTCTTGATGAGGCCGACTTCCAGCAGAGTGTCGATGGCCTCCTTGGCCTGGTCCTCCGAAATAGGAGGGCAAATGTCTTTTGCGATCTGCTTCAGGTTCACTACGCCGCCGTTCAGTTCCAGGTAGGCGCGGACGGCCGGAATCCACCAGTTTTCCAAAAGCTTCAGTTCGGCCTGTTGTAAGCTGTGGAGGTGAACGTCGCGGAGGGAGAGGGCCTTGGCCATCAGCTCTTCGCGCTTGTTCTTGTCCTTGGTGACTGCTGCAGAATAAAGTAATTCAAAATACTCCGCCTGCCTGCCAGAAAGAGCCAGAATGTCTTTGGCGGCCGGGAGTGCGTGGGCGGGGAGGTGCTGTTTTTTCTGGAGTACACGGTAAAGGTAACTGGAATCCAGTCCCAGCTTGTCGCCCATCATGCGATAGCTATACAAGGGCATCTCGGACTTTCTGCGGTCGTAATACTCTTTCAGGAAGTCGCGATAGTCCTGTGTGTCAGAAAACTCAATCATTTGCTACAAAAATACCTTTATTAAATGGCTTAAATTGCTGAAAAACAGGGATTTGCATGGATAAATTGTCCATATTGCCTGTCCAAAATGTGATAGTTGTCACAAATCAGGTGTTCCCCTTGACAAATTGATAGTACATTTCTATATATGAAAATATGAATGATTGTTCATATATTGATAAACCACTTTCCCTGGACACCCTTTTCGAGCTGTCCGAGTTCTTCAAGTTCTTCGGGGATACCACCCGAATCCGCATTATCGAGATCCTCATGTCGGGGGAGATCTCGGTGAACGAGATTGCCGAAAAGTTGCAGCTGGGCCAGTCCGCGGTGAGCCACCAGCTCCGAATCTTGCGTACGGCAGGGTTGGTGAAACCGCGGCGTGCGGGTCGCACCATCTTTTATAGCTTGGATGACGAGCATATTGGTCTGATTTTCAATACTGGACTTGCACACATCTTGCATAAGAAGGGAGCTTGAGATGCCCGCGTTCCTTGATATTCTGGAAAAGTTTTTCTGGCAGTTTGTAACGCTTTTTTCTGAGATGGCCCCGTTCCTTCTGCTTGGGTTTTTACTGGCGGGAATCCTGCATGTGTGGGTGCCGAACCACCTGTACGTACCCAAGATTTCTAAACCTAATTTCAAGTCGGTGTTGTGGTCGGCCTTGTTTGGCGTTCCGCTCCCTATATGCAGCTGCGGTGTGATTCCCACGTCCATCGCCCTCAGGCGCGAAGGGGCCAGCAAGGGTGCCAGCGTGAGCTTTTTAATTTCGACGCCTGCTACTGGTGTGGATTCTATTCTAGCTACCTATTCTCTTTTGGGCGGACCCTTTGCGGTGCTGCGTCCAGTGGCGGCTTTCGCGACGGCTATGCTTGGTGGGGTGTTTACCAACCTACTGACTAAAGGCGAGAGCGATACTGGCGTAAAAGTCGTAGGAGAGGCACACCTGCCTCACCACGAACACAAACATAGCCATGAGCATGACCATCACGACGGCGACTGTGAATGCGGACATTGCGAATGCGGGCTTTCTGCAGATTCCGAGCCAGTGAAGAGAAGTTTTATAGAGAAGGTGCGGGCCACTGCCGAATATGGCTTTGTGAACATGATTGGGGATGTGAGCAAATGGCTGGTTATCGGCCTGTTGCTGGGAGCCCTGATTGCTGCCTTTGTGCCTAATGATTTCTTCTTGTTCTTGCATGAGTACCCGTTACTTTGTATGGTGGTGGTGCTAGTGCTTGCCATGCCCATGTACACCTGCGCTACGGGTTCCATTCCGCTGGCCTTGGCCCTTGTAGAGAAGGGCATTACGCCTGGAGCGGCCCTGGTGCTTTTGATGGCGGGGCCTGCCACGAGTATTGCGAGCATGCTGGTGGTAGGGAAGGCCTTTGGTAAGCGTACTCTTGTGGCTTATCTTGTGTCTATCGCCTTTGGGGCCATGTTCTTTGGCTTTATCGTGGATACGTTCTTTATGGATAGTTTCCTTGCGTCTATGTTACCCCATGCTTCTGCGGAATGTCACGGGCACGGGGCGGTAGGCGTGTTTGATTATGTTTGTGCGGCTGTGCTTGCGCTGCTCATGATCTATGCGAAGTTTGCCCACAAGGGTTGTGGCTGTCACGGCGGTTGCTGTGAGTGCGACCATGAATGTGGTTGCGAGCATGAACACTGCGATTGCGAACATGATCATTGCGATGGTGAGCATGAACATGAGCATTCTCATGAACATGGGGAAAGTGTCGTTTGTTCCTACCATGTAAAGGGCATGACCTGTAGCCACTGCAAGGCCTGCGTGGAAAAGGCCGCCAGGATGCTGGACGGTGTATTGTCTGCCGAGGCCGACGTGGCAAGTAAGGAGCTTCGCGTAAAATGGCACGACGAGGATGATGTGGACGAATCGGCCCTGAAAAAGGCTATCGAGGACGCCGGTTTCGAATTTGCCGGACGTGCTTTTTAGTCATGCTCGTGAAGACGGGCATCAGCTTTTTATACCTCACTATACTATATTAATGCGCGATGCACATCCGTATTACCACAGAGACCAAGAACCGCCTGCTCCGTTTCTACAGGAACAAGCGGGCTTTTGTGTCGTTGGTGGTGCTGGTGGTGGCCTACCTGCTTTCACTGACCAGCCCCTGGACGGTAAACGATGAGCCTCTTTACCTGAAGTATAACGGCAAGAGCTATTTCCCGGCTTTTGTGCGTTATAGTGAGCAGGATTTTGGCGGGGATTACCAGACGGAAGCCGATTACGGCAAGCTTTTTGCCGATGTTCGGGAATGTGAAGAAGAGGCTGCAGAGGGTTACACCCGTGCGGGTGGTTGTCCCGAAAAGTGGGCCCTGATGCCGCCTATCGCTCATGACCCGCTTAAGGCCGACCTAGAAGAAGAGGGAACGCCTCCTTTTGCCCCTAGTGCCCGCCATTGGCTTGGTACCGACAGTAACGGTCGCGATGTGCTTGCACGCCTGATTCACGGTTTTCGCATTTGTATTTCCTTTAGCCTTTTCTTGACTCTGTTGGGCACCTTCCTTGGAATCGTGATTGGCGGTATCCAGGGTTACCTGGGCAAGTTTTGGGATACGGGCATGCAACGTATGATTGAGATTTGGTCGTCGCTACCCATGCTCTATATCGTGATCTTGATTGGAAGTATTTACGGCCGGAGTTTCTGGCTTTTGATT